>JBEDEY010000141.1:0-4307 GCA_041175425.1 Bacteroidota bacterium
CCGTGTTGGATCTGCTCGAGGAGCAGCCCAGCGTCAATCCCCTCCAAATTCGGTTTTGGGTGTGGATGGCTTCTTACTACTGTTGCCATATCGGAGAGGTGATGGGTGCTGCCCTCCCTTCTGGTCTTCGGCTTTCCTCCGAGAGCAAAATTCAACTCCATCCCGAGTTTGACTTGGAAAATTTTTCCTATCCCTTGGATGTCCGGGAGGAGAAAATATTGGAGGCCTTGGCGACCAAAGAGGAACTCAGCTACGAAGACTGCGAACAGCTTCTCGGCGTAAAGGCCATCCATCCCATTCTGAAAAGTTTGGTGGCCAAGGAGGCAATTTTGATTTTTGAAAAAGTTCAAGAAAAATACAGTCCCAAGATCGAGACCAGACTACGCTTAAATGCGAGCTACCTGGCACCTGGAGCCTTGGAGAGACTATTTGAGGAGCTACAATCTAAACCCAAGCAGGAAGCGATTCTCCTCAAGTTTTTGCGGGATCTACCCGTTCACCAACGTCCTGAGCTGAATGCCAAAGGCCTTGCCAAGGCCAGCGTGTTGGAGGAGGGAGATTCGGAAAGCTCCCTGAAAACCTTGATTAAAAATGGGGTGCTTGAATCCTATAGCCAGTTGGTGGACCGCATCCCAGAGGAAGCAGCCGAGCGGGAGGCTTCAGGCCTGTCGGAAGCCCAGCAAGTGGCCATGGATCAAATCAAGGGGCATTTTGAAAGCAAGCAAACTGTTTTGCTTCAGGGCATCACGGGTGCTGGCAAAACCGAGATTTACATCAAATTGATTCAGGAGGCGCTAGGGAGTGGATCTCAAGTGCTTTTATTGCTTCCAGAAATTGCCCTCACTACCCAGCTCGTGGGGAGGCTCAAACAAGTCTTCGGATCCAGTATGGGCGTCTACCATTCCAAGTACTCAGACAACGAACGGGTGGAAGTTTGGAATGGGGTCTTGAATGGACGTTTTTCCTTTGTGGTAGGCGTGCGTTCCTCCTTGTTTCTGCCTTTTGATAGCTTGGGGTTGGTGATTGTGGACGAGGAGCACGAACCGAGTTACAAGCAGTTTGACCCTGCACCTCGGTACCATGCCCGAGATGCAGCGATCATGCTGGCCTATGTGCACCAAGCGCGCACGCTCTTGGGATCAGCGACGCCTTCCTTTGAATCCTATTTCAATGCAGCTCAGGGCAAGTATGGGCTGGTGAAACTCTCGGAGCGCTTTGGGAAGGCTTCCTTACCCGAATACCACCTGGCGGATCTGGGTGCAGATCGGAAGAAAAACTTACTCAAATTAGATACTACCCGAGTATTGCGCGAGCAGATTCAGCGTGCGCTAGAAAATCAAGAGCAGGTACTCATTTTTCAAAATCGCCGCGGTTACGCTCCTTTCATGCAGTGTGAGGATTGTGGCTGGACAGGGCAATGTGTTCAGTGCGACGTGAGTTTGACGTACCACCAGTTTGCGGCCGAACTCCGCTGCCACTATTGTGGCTACAAGGAGAAAATTCCAACCAGCTGTCCTGCCTGTGGGAGCAATCAACTCAGCACCCAGGGCATGGGGACCGAGCAAATTGAAGAGTCTTTGGCCCTGCTTTTCCCCGAGGCACGGATGGGTAGAATGGATTTGGATACCACCCGCTCCAAGTATGGCTACCAAAGGGTATTGGATGAGTTTGCGGCTGGCCAAATCGACATCCTCGTCGGTACGCAGATGATCACCAAAGGCTTGGATTTTGGACGAGTGACCGTGGTAGGAATCTGGGATGGAGACCGAATTTTGAATTTTCCTGATTTCCGCTCCGGAGAGCGCGCATTTCAGCAGATTACCCAAGTAGCAGGGCGAGCAGGAAGAAGAGCGGCCAAAGGCCATGTGGTCATCCAAACGCGCAATCCAGAGACCGAACTCTACAAAAATGTCATCCAAGGAGATTACGAAGATTTTTATCAGTTGGAGTTGAAAGATCGCAAGGAGTTCTACTATCCACCTTTTGTGAAGTTGGTGAAGATCACTACCCGTCATGCCGTCTATGGCACGGCAGAGAAGGCAGCCCATGCGCTTCATCGGGAAATGGCAAATCTTCCCCTCAAAAAAATAGTATTGGGTCCTGAAAAGGGGAGCATTGCACGGATCAAAAACCTTTATCAGCTGGAGTCTTTGATCAAGTTGGACCGGCAAGGAGATACCCAATCCGTGTTTAAGGAGCGTTTAGGAAAGATTTTGGAGGACTTACAAGCCATTCCAGAGTTTCGATCGGTCCGCTGGATTGTGGATGTAGATCCAAATTGAGGAGAAATTTTTAGAAGAACTGTAGCGTTTTTTGAGTGACTTCCGTTTAGCCCAAAGAATGAACGACTAAAGCCGAGTACCTATCGCCTAATCCTAACCAAAAGAGTTGAATTTGACCGACCAAGAGCTAATTGAGGGGTGCAAGCGTCGTTCAAAGATGCACGAGGAGTATTTTTTCAAAAAATACTACGGATTCCTCATGGGTATTGGTAGGTCTTATGTCAAAAGCGAGGAGCTCGCACAGGAAATCGTGCAAGATGCCTTTCTCAAGTTCTTTGATTCGGTAGATAAGCTGGAACAAAACCCGGTCATCCTTCCCTGGTTGCGAAGGATTGCAGTTAATACGGCCATCGACTACTACCGCAAAAATCAAAAATTCAAGTTGCACGAGGAGGCGGATGGAAATCGGCTACTGCTGGATCAGGAAAATGCGATCGAGCAATTGGGCTACAAGGAAATCATCGGTCTCCTCGAGCAGCTGCCCGATGACCAGCAGCTGATCTTTAACCTCTATGAGGTAGAGGGCTACAGTCACAAAGAAATTGCCGAGAAATTGTCCATCAGTGAAAGTTCCTCACGGGTGTACCTCACTCGGGCCAAGCACAAACTTCGGCAACTCATACACCTTCATTATACCGTTTATGCAGGAAGATAAGTGGAGTACACAACTCGGGGAGCGCCTGCGCAAATTGCAGGAAGAAGCTCCCCAACCTTACCTCCCAGGAGCCTGGGAAGCCTTTGAGGCGCGCCGAAATCAAAAGCGGAGCATTCCTCCTTTTTGGTGGTGGTCTGGTGGCATAGCAGCTTCCTTGGCCTTGCTCTTTTTCGTGGGAAGTCTTTGGACTGGGGAGCAGCAGGAGCAGGTAGCTGGCCAGCAATTGGCCTTGGAGACGCAAGTCCCCCAAGAGGAATCAGCTGCGTTGCCTGCGCAAAGCGAGGTTAATCACGAAACACCAGCGAATGGGGGAGAAGCAGGGGCTAATTTTTCCAAGCAATCCAACGAAATGCGCAGCGATAGTGGGCGAAAGTTATTTCAATCTACCAAGCAGGGAACCAGTTCCTTGGTAGCTAGCAAGACAATTTCTTCCGATGAGCCGGTCCGAATAGTGGAATCAGCTACAGGAGAAGCACCACAATCAACAACGGCTTCTTCTTCAGCGCAAGTTGCAGCATCGCCCATTGCCAGCCTTGGAGAAGAAAAGACTTCAGACTCAACCCATCCTGCTGCACCCAGTTTCACGGAAATCATCCCTACCGAAGCAGAAGCATTGCTTGCGGCACAAAAAGAGCCCCTTGCTTTTGCTGTTGGGCTTGGTCCTGGATTTGGGAGCAGCAGCGAGGCCAGCCAGATCACTTCAGGATCGCGAATTGGATTAGGAATGCAGGTGGATATGGCTTTGGCAGGGAAGCTACGCATCGGTTCAGGCCTCGGGGTCAACTACCTCAATCAGGCATCTGAAGGCCCTTTACTAGCGCATAAGGCTGGGATAAATTCCCCTATTGAGCGAACCACTGAGGTGCAACAAGTACAGGTTGATTTACCGGTGTATGTGCGCTATGCAGTAACTCCATCCAAATCCATTTCTGTGCAGGCAGGTTTTTCCAACCTACTGACATTCAATCAAGAAGCGCAACAAGAGCTCGTCTATACCAGACAAGTGGCGGCTCCAGCAGATGCTTCTTCCAACTCACTCAGTACTCTGAAAAGTGCCCAGGTGGTAGAAACCTCTCCCTTGGCTGGACCTAGTTCTCGATTTCTTCCTTTTGCTCAGGCCAACCTTGGTGTGAATGTTCGCGTATACGAAAACAAAAAAACGAGTTACCTGCTGATGCCCTTCTATTCTTATCCTTTGCTTGATATTTCTGGAACAGGGCAAAACCCAGCAGTTCTGGGTGCTGCGGTTAAAATTACCTTCGGCACCCTCAAAAAATAGTACCCTTTTTGAATACCAAACCAACGCTACCCCAGCCCAAGAATTTCTTGGGCTGTTTTTTTTAATCCTAAGGAAGACTTTATTTCCACCC
>JBEDEY010000142.1:0-9364 GCA_041175425.1 Bacteroidota bacterium
AATAAGGATAGGGATTTAGGGTATTCACCCGCTCTCGCTGTCTCAAATCCTCGTTTGAATGGTAGCGGATCACCAAATCTGGCTGTTTGGCGTCATAAACGAGCCCTGCAGCATATAATTGTTCTTCTAATGCTACTTGCACTTGCTGGTCTAATTTGGGATCTGCAAAGCCTGCAATCCCCAATTCCTTGTTGACCAGTACAAAGCTGCTGTATGTTTTTTGGAAAGGGACTTCTCTGTTCTCCACAAATACCTCTACAGAACTGCAAGCAGAAAGAAGCCCGATTAGGCAGATGAAATAAAAATGGAAAAATTTTGACCGGTATACAGACAGATTTCTTTCTCTTGATGGCATGTGGTGAAGTTAATTTATCTTTTTCACGAAAAAAATACGGGTAATCCAAAGAATGTGTTTTTGCCTACCACTTCTAATGTTATTTTTGGCAAACTATACCCATGAGCAGACCTGATTTTGACGATATCTATATGGAATTGGCGGTAAATCTCGCCAAGAGATCGCATTGCATCAAAAAGCATGTGGGTGCGGTATTGACAAAAGATACTCGGATTATTTCCATTGGCTACAATGGTCCTCCAGCTGGCACACATAACTGTGATTTGGAATTTCCCAGTGAAGGCTGTGCTCGTGATTCTAAGGGAAGTTGTTCCTTGGCCTTGCATGCCGAACAAAATGCAATCTTGTATGCTGTAAAAAACAATACTTCTGTTGAGGGATCTACTTTGTATGTGACTTTATCACCCTGTCTTGCTTGTGCCCGAATTATTTTTTCGATGGGGATTTCGAAAGTTGTTTACCTCTTCTCTTATGCTGAGTACAAGGGAATTGGTTCGGATGAAGGGGTGGACTTTTTGGCAAAATTTGGAGTAAAAGTGCAGCGCTACTCCAAAAAACTGGAAGTAAGTGATCAGTTGATCTAAATAAAATTAACCTCAGCCTGGAGTTGAATCCCAAATTTCTCCATTACAGAATCCTGGATTAGCTCCGATAAGCTTTTGATTTCCTCACCAGTTCCTTCTCCATAGTTGACCAATACCAAAGCTTGCTTGGCATGTACTCCGACTTCACCTATGCGTTTGCCTTTCCATCCTGCTTGTTCGATTAGCCAGCCTGCCGCTACTTTTACTCCTTCCGAACTAGGATAACCTGGCAGGGAAGGGTGTTGTGCTTTCAATTGCTCAAATTGACTACTAGGGATGGTAGGGTTTTTGAAAAATGAACCCGCATTTCCAATTTCTTTGGGGTCTGGAAGTTTGGATTGGCGGATTTGGATCACGGCATCGCTCACTTCACGAAGCGTAGGGTGTTGCACTCCATTGGCTTGAAGGACATCTTGAATTGCTCCATAATCCAAACGGAAAGTAGGTGTTTTGGACAAGCGAAAAGTGACGGATGTAATTACATATTGATTTTTGAGGGATTGCTTGAATACGCTTTCTCTGTAGCCAAACTGGCAAGCTTCTGCATCAAAAGAATGGATTTCAAAGGTGTCCCGATGCATGGCTTGAAGGCTGTGAAATACATCTTTAATTTCTACGCCATACGCCCCAATGTTTTGCATGGGAGATGCACCTACCGTGCCTGGAATCAACGAAAGGTTCTCCAATCCAGCCCAGTTTTGAGCGATGGAATTGAGCACGAGATCATGCCAAACCTCACCTGCACCGACTTCAACCCACAGGTGCTCTGCATCTTCTTTAACGACCTCTATTCCTTTGATTTCTAGTTTGATGACTAGTGCTTCAACATCTTGTGTAAGTAATATATTGCTACCTCCACCAAGAATTAAAACAGGGGATTCTTTTTCTTTTGCGGCAATTAACGCGGATTTTAATTCAACTAAAGAGCTGGCCCTAGTGAAAAATTTCGCCTTTTTGTCAATTCCAAAGGTGGTAAAGGGTTTCAAAGAAATGTTTTCTTGTATCTTCATGGGCCAAAACTTCTCCTGCGAATTAAAGAAGATTTTATGCCATTGTGAAATGGAATCGCAGAAGGATACATTCAATTATGAAAGAATTAATCATTCATGGAGTAAAAGTTAAACCTGGGGAGAAGGCCAATATTAAAATTCCTATCGCTAAACTTCCTACCCATACCTTAATTGATCTACCTATTTTTATCCACTCTTCCTCAGTTGAGGGGCCAGTAGTGCTGATCAGTGGTGGGGTACATGGGGATGAAATAAACGGAATTGCTACTGCCAAGAAACTTTTGGAAGCTTTTGATCGAGAGTTGGAATTGATTCGTGGTGCAGTGATTGTGATTCCTCTGGTAAATATTTATGGATTTCTTTCCAATAGCCGGACATTTCCAGATGGGCGTGACTTAAATCGCAGTTTTCCGGGAAGTAAAAAAGGCTCACTTGCTTCCCGTATTGCTCATATCTTGAGCGAGGAAATCCTTCCATGGATTGATTTCGGGATTGACTTCCATACGGGAGGGAGAATGATTTCAAATCACCCTCAAATTCGTGTAGACTTTAAAGATAAGGTAGGCGTAGAATTAGCCAAAGCCTTTGGAACACACTATGTAGTGCATTCGAAGCATATAGATAAATCCTTTCGAAAGACAGCCTACAAAGGTAAAAAACACTTGTTGGTGTACGAGGGAGGGGAGTCGATGCGCTTAGATCCCTATGCAATTGCCGAAGGGATTTCGGGGACCAAACGACTCCTACATCAAATGGAGATGATTCATGCACCTCAAGTACCGCAAACTACGCTTATTTTAAAGGACAGCACCTGGATTCGAGCCAAAGCATCTGGCATATTCTCCTGTATTGCGCAGCTAGGTGCTTTTGTCCGCAAAGGGGAATTGCTGGCCACCATTTCTGATCCCTACGGGCAAGTGGTGGTTACTGTACTTGCTACGGGTACAGGTCATCTAATCGGAGTCAATAATAACCCGGTAGTGAATGTGGGTGATGCCTTGCTCCATATAGGAGAGGAGTAAAAAAATCACTTTCTACCTCAACCAAAAACAGGTCCCGTTTTCACGAGACCTGTTTCATTTTTAACTGAAGTATTTTTTTAATGCTTCAAGCTTATCAAGTAACACTTTTTCAGTAGCACGATAATCAGCTGTATTTGAAATGTTTGTGTTTACTGAAAAGTAATATTTTATTTTGGGTTCAGTACCAGAGGGTCTTGCAGAAATTTTACTTCCATCGGCTAGGAAAAATTGCATGACATTGGACTTGTCCAGATTTAAAACTTCTACTTTTTGAGTTTTCGGGTAGCTAATGCGCGCATTCTTCACATCGTAGATCATCTCTACCGCCGAGCCATTCATCTCCTGTGGTGGATTCGTACGGTACTGTTGCATCAGCTGTTGGATTTGTTCTGCACCATCTTTTCCCTTTTTAGTCACCGAAATGAGGGCTTCCTTGTAAAATCCAAAACGCTGGTAAACCTCTGCTAGTACGGCAAAAACGGTCTTTCCTTGCGTTTTGTAATAAGCCACTGCTTCTGCTACAAGAGCGCAGGCGCTGACACCATCTTTATCACGGACGAAGTCACCCACTAAGAAGCCAAACGACTCTTCACCGCCGGCAATAAATGTTTCCTTTCCTTCTTTCTGTAGGATAATGGAAGCGATATTCTTAAACCCAGTAAGGACATTGTAGCAGGGTACTCCGAAGCCTTCCGCTATTTTATTGATCAATTCGGTGGTCACGATGGTATTGACCATGAAATCAGTTGATTTGGCAAGTCCTAGCTCTTTACGGCGGGAGAGCAAGTAATACACCAGGAGCGTTCCGGTTTGATTGCCATTGAGCAATTCATATTCTCCAAGTTCATTGGGTACTACCGCAGCATAGCGATCACCGTCTGGGTCACAGGCAAGTACAAGCGCTGCACCTACTTTTTGACCCAATGCCACAGCAAGCGTCAGTGCCTCTGCTTCTTCTGGATTGGGGTAGATTACAGTAGGAAAGTTTCCATCTGGTTCAGCTTGCTCCTTGACTACTTGGATATTTTCAAACCCGAAGGCTTTTAGTGCAGCAGGAACCATTTTGCCAGAAGCTCCATGGATAGGAGAAAACACAATAGGCATTGATTTTTGCGACTGAACGGCATCCTTCGAAAGGCTTAGTTCTTTTACTCGTTCGAGGTATATCGCATCAAAGTCTTCTTCAATGTAATGAATCAGTTCATCCTGCTTGTTCCAATTTACTTGCTCGAATGAGGTGATTTTTTGAACTTCCTTGATGATGTTTTCATCGTGGGGAGCTACGACTTGCGCTCCATCTTCCCAATAGGCCTTGTAGCCATTGTATTCCTTGGGATTGTGTGAAGCAGTAATCATGACCCCAGACTTACAGCCAAAGTGTCTTACCGCAAAGGAAAGCATGGGAGTAGGGCGCATTTCTCTGAAGTACATTACCTCAATGCCATTTGCGGTGAATACATCCGCAGTAGTCTTGGCAAATAAGGTGTTGTTGATTCTGCTATCGTGGGTAATGGCTACTTTTATTTTTTCACCTGGGAAACAGGCGATTAGGTAATTGGCTAATCCTTGTGTAGCCATGGCTACGGTGTAGACATTCATTCGGTTGGTACCTACACCCATCAAACCACGCAATCCTCCAGTACCGAATTCCAAATCTTGATAGAATGAATCCACCAACTCGGTGGGATTGCTTACGATCAATTCTCGAATGCTCGCCTTGCTTGCCTCATCGATTGAGCTTGCTAACCAGCTTTCAGCCTTTTTTAAAATGGAAGGATCAATGCTACTCATGGGATTGAAAAGTTAAGTTTGGTACTACAAGTTAGTAAAAATGTTACGGAGAGCCATGGCTAAAAAAAGCCTAAAACTGCCTCCAAAACAAGGTGTTATAGATTGCCTCTCAGTTCTTGTTCACGCTCTATCGATTCGAACAAGGCTTTGAAATTCCCTTTTCCAAAAGAAGTAGCTCCTTTTCGTTGGATGATTTCAAAGAATAAGGTTGGGCGATCTTGTACGGGTTTGGTGAAAATTTGGAGTAAATAGCCTTCCTCATCACGATCAACTAGGATATTTAGCGCTTTCAGTGGAGCTAATTCTTCATCGATTTTTCCTACTCGATCCAATAAGTCATCGTAGTAGGAGCCAGGAACTTCTAGAAATTCAACACCTCTTTTCCTCAATTCCCCAACGGTATGAATGATATCGTAGGTAGCGATGGCAATGTGCTGTACTCCAGGACCTCCATAAAAATCGAGGTACTCTTCAATCTGAGATTTTTTCTTGCCTTCAGCAGGCTCATTGATTGGGAATTTGATGTATCCATTGCCATTGGAAACCACTTTGGACATCAAGGCTGAATATTCCGTAGAGATGTCCTTGTCATCAAAGGTCAACAACAACTTGAATCCCATCACCTCCTCATAAAAACGAACCCAGCGGTTCATGTCACCAAGCGCCACATTTCCCACACAGTGGTCGATGTATTTTAATCCGATTGGCTGTGAAGCATAGCTACTTTTTCGAGGCTGGTAACCTGGCAAAAATGCCCCCTGGTAGTTTTTACGCTCCACGAAGGTGTGGATTGTATCCCCATAAGTTTGAATACTCGCCACTTTTACCTCGCCATATTGATCCTGGAGGGTTTTAGGAGCTTCCGCTGAACTAGCTCCTCGGCTAGTTGTTTCTTTCCAGGATTTTTCCGCATCATCTACCCATAGCGCCAATACTTTTACCCCGTCACCATGTTTGCGAATGTGGTCGTTGATGGGATGATCGGCTGAAAGGGGAGAAGTCAGTACGAGTCGGATTTTTTCCTGCTTGAGTACATAAGAAGCCCGGTCTTTCACGCCAGTTTCTGGACCCGCGTAGGCGATTAATTCAAATCCGAATGCATATTGGTAGAAGAGTGCACTCTGCTTGGCATTGCCAACATAGAGTTCCACATAATCGGTACCATTGATGGGTAGAAAGTCTTCAGTCATGGGTTGTATTTGGGTTAATTCAAGGTTCAAAGGTAAAAAAGTCCAAGCAAAAAATTTTCGATTGGAGCCGACTATTCCTGAGAATTTTGATTCCAAAACACACTAATCCAAGCCATCAGTAAAAAGGAAATGGCCCAGGTACCGAATTCGGAATGAAAGCAGCACAATAGAATCAAGCAGTAGTATAAGGGGGCTAATACAAAGCCAATTAAAAACTTCCAGGTACTGGTAAATACTTCATCCTCCATTTTTGGAGCAATTCCAAAGAGCCAAACCCAATACAACGGTAAATGAAATAGTTTCATCAATTTATTGCGAAGGTACCCAGCCGGTCTGACCTTAGTAAGTACTTGATGCCGAGCTAAAAATTGCTCGACATCTTCTTTGCTGCAGACATCCACTTGGTTTGCAAGGAGGCGCTGCAAGGTTTCATCGTAGTTGTCATTAGGAAGGTCTACCACCAATGATTTTAAAGCTGTTTCCACTTGCCTGGTTAGCTTTAGCGCCTGCGAAGGGTCGGGATCTACGGGAATTGGTTTTCCAATGGTAATTTTCACGGAGCTCCCCGATTTTTTATGGGCGCTGTATTGAATTCCAACGGGTACAATCATTGGGTTGATATCTGGATTGGCTGCTAATGCTCCATAAGCCATCCGAGTAAATCCTTTGCTAAGTGTGCGGATATTCCGAACTATGCTGTGGTTGCCCTCTGCAAAAATCAGTACAGATCCATTTTGCTGTAAGACTTGATTTGTTTTTTGAAAAGTCCGCTGGTTTTGAGGAATGGTGGAAAAACCATCCAAAACACGATAGACCGGCAACATTTGGATGAGGTCTAACAAATAAGCAGCGATAGGATTTTTGAATACTGCAGCACGAGTCAAAAAGTAGGGGCGAATTGAAATATGTGTGGCCACCACCAAGGGATCTATTAACGCATTTTGATGATTGGCAACAAGGATCACCGGCTGATTGTGCGGTATGTTTTCTTGACCTTGCACGAGTATTTTTTTATAGTAGACATGCAAGGCTACTTTTAATAAAAAGCGAAGTATGGAATAAATTCCTCTTTTCATCCTTTATTCTTCCAAATACTTGCCAAGATGATACCTGAGATCAAATGCCAAATTCCCCACCAGGCGGTAATTAAGGCCATTCCACCAAGTCCCGAGAAGAAACTAAAAATCAGGACAAGCCCAAGTCCGGAATTTTGAATTCCAGTTTCGATGGCAATGGTTTTCACATCTTTACTTGGCAATCTCGCTAGTTTGGCCGTAAAAAAACCGCTAGCTAAAGCCACAAAGTTATGTCCCAATACCCAAAGGAAGATGGCGCCTACGTAAGCGATAAACAGTTCGTAATTGCCAAGCAGGGCAAGCAAGACTAAGGCTCCAAAAATAACGAGGCTTAGTGGTTTAATGACTTTTGCTAATTTCTTAGCTAAATCTGGAAATTTGGATGTAGTCAAAATTCCAAGTAGCAAAGGAATCCCCAGTAGTAAAACTATGGTCAAGAAGACGTTTAAGCTATCCAGTCGAACTTCCTGTAAGAGTTGCGCAGTAGGAGGGTAGTTACCTGCCCAAAAAGAAAAGTTAAATGGGGTCAGAAAAATAGCTGCAACACTAGATACGGCTGTTAAACTAACTGAAAGCGCAACATTCCCTTTGGCAAGGCTGGTCAAAAAATTGGAAACATTTCCACCTGGACAGGCTGCTACCAAAAACATGCCTAGGGCGATGCTTGGAGGTGGGTTGAGCAGCATGATTAACACCCAAGTGAGAAAAGGCAAGACAAAAAACTGTGAGAAAATCCCGATGATAAAACCTTTCGGGTTTTTGGCGAGGTATTGAAAATCTGCCCATTTCAACTCCAATGCTACTCCATACATAATGATCGCAAGTGCAATATTTAGCCCAAGCAGGTTGTCTGGAGAAAAATTGAGTTGGACTGAATCTAGTGCATCGGGTGAAGCCATTGCCCTAAAATCATGTTATTATCGGAAAAATCAAAATTTTCAGTACCTGTGGGCCTGGTTTTGATTGGAATCGCTTTAGGGCTTCTTAGTATTCTTCAACTTTACCAATTCCACTTACTTCTTTTTTGAGGATTCGTGGATTTCCAGAATAGCTTACTTTGCCTATCCCATCGACTACCAAAGAAAGATCACCAGTACAGTGGATTTCAACTTTGCCTATGCCTGAGCTATTGATTTCCATGTCTTTGACGATGAGGTTGGATGCATTCAAGTTTCCCACTCCATTGTTGGTAAAAAAGGCTCGGTTAGCCTTGCCTTGAAGGTTGATATTTCCTACCATATCAAAGTCGGCATCAATTTGCTGCGCATCTAAATCAAGCTCTAGATTGCCAACACCAGAACCGATTAGACGAAGATCCCCTACCTTAAAAGTTCCTGTAGTTTTTACATTTCCTACTCCATCGTATTTCAACTCTTTCAGGTCTTTTAAACTCAGGTTGATTCTGAGTTCATTTTTGTCAAAAAAATTATCCTCCAAATCCTCTTCCATAGAAAGTGTGAGCAAATCCCCGTCTTGATCTATCAACAGTTTTTTAATCATACTTTCATCACCCACCACTTCAATGGATTCCTGATCCGATTGGGTGATTGTCAAATTGAAAACCCCATCTAGTTGAAGCCGTGTTACACCAGTCAGGTTTTTTTTCTCTTGAATAGAATTCGTGGAAACGGAATAATTTCTTTCCCCACAGGAGATAGAAAGTAACAACAAAGGAATCGCGAGGAATTGGAGGATAGATTTCATAGCATGTTGGTTTAAAGAATAGTAAGCCAAAAATAGACCAAAAGAAAAATCGCTCTTTTAACGGCTTAATGCATCTTTTTCTACAATTGTCTGTTCGTTAATGAACAAGAAAAATTGAATTTGTCCATTTTCGAAAGTACTATTTTTAGGAAAGTGAACTTTCAATGGCCTTTTTAAAATTCCCAGCGTGTAAATACCCCGTAATTCTCTCGAGCCACTTTACTTGGTCCATAGGCATCAAAATTAGCTCCCAATCCAAACCCCAAGGGTCCTTTTTTGAGACCTGCACGTAGGTAGAGAAAGCTTCTGTTGTGAAATCCTTCCGCCATGCCTTGGTTGTAAGTTAATTGGAGACGACTGTAAACAGACCATTTTTCGGTGAGCGCGGGCTTGTATTCATAGAGTCCGAAAAATTTTACATTCTGAGCGCTACTCAATTGGTAGGAAAGTACGCTGATGGCTAGAATTTCCTTAGTTGCCTTGCTATGGGTGATCCCAACGGTTGTTCCAAAACCGGCAACTGAATTTGCTTCACCGCCGGCTGCAAGTGAGAATCCTGATTTTCCCAAAGCATAGTTTACTTGAAAGGGGATCACAACGGAATCGCCTAGTTTCTTTCCTTTACCATAATT
>JBEDEY010000143.1:0-4657 GCA_041175425.1 Bacteroidota bacterium
TCAAGGCGGCCACCTATTGGCCTGCGGTAGCGATGAAAGTCGATAAAGATTACGGAACCATCACTGAAGGAAAATATGCTGATATCATCGCGGTAAAAGGCGATGTTCTGCGCTACATCAATTTACTACAGGATGTAGATTTGGTAATGAAGCATGGGAAGAAAGTGAAGTAAAATGGTCAACGGCTAACGGTCCACGGTCGACAGCCGACAGCCGACCTATTTGAACTTCCAACCTAATTCTCCTTGGGTAAAGGTTAAAATCAGATAAGTACCTTGAACTTTATCTGCGTGTTTTTTCCATAGAGATCTGCGTGAAAAATACAGCAACAATAAACTTGGCGGAAATTCCGCCAAGTTGACCTTCTAGCCCAAAAACTTCCTCATTTCCGCTACCACCGCTTGCGGCTGCTCCGCATGGAGCCAATGGCCTGCGTTAGGGATAAATTCGAGTTCATAATTCGGGAAATGAGCCTCCAAATCAGGGATGTCTTTACCTTGGATATAGTTTGAGTTGGCTCCGGCAAGGAAGAGTGTCGGACCTTGGAAAACAGTTCCATCAGCTAATGCTTCTCCTACATTCTCAATCTTCTCGGTGATGACCTTCAGGTTGATCTTCCAGGCAAAGCCTTCACTATCCCGGGTCAGGCTTTTCAGCAAAAACTGGCGTACCCCGAGTTCAGGAATGTACAGATCCAACTGGTCATCAGCTTCTTTTCGGGATTTGATTTCTTTCAAATTTAGAGAATTCAAACCTTCCAATATCGTCTGATGGTGAATGGGGTAAAATCGTGGCGCAATATCTGCCACAATGAGTTTGCGTACTCGCTCAGGGTAGGTCACCGCGAAATTCATCACAGTCTTTCCGCCCATGGAGTGTCCCATCAAGTACACGGAATCCAAGCCTTCGGCATCGAGCAACTCCCGCAAATCCTCTACCATTACCCCATAATTCCATTCGGAAGCATGCGGAGAGTCCCCATGGTTGCGCTGATCTACAAGATACAAGGTATAGTGATCCACTAGTTCCTTGGCAATGGAAAACCAGTTGTCCAAAGAACCAAAGAGGCCATGCAGGATAACGAGCGGTGGGCCGGTGCCAGATTTTTTGAAGTTTAGTTGCATGGTTATTATTTGTCAACGGTTGACAGTCCACTGTCGACAGCAAGTCGTAGTGGAATTGAAATTAGAATCTAAATAGTAAGTGAATGGATAATCAAACCACGAGTTAAAAAGAGTTTTTAAGCGCATGAATTTTGATAATTAACGATTCATAAGTGGAGTAAAGTTTTGAAAAATCTTCCTCGTAGATAATTCCTCTTTTCTTTCCTAGGTACAAACAACTGATCACTTCGATTCCTGATCGAATCGAATATCCGAGAAATTTCTTGAATTCAGCAGTTGACTGACCAGTAGAACCTTCTGCAATATTTAATGCTACCGAATCTGCAGCCCGTTGAAATTGGGAGCTGAGTACAAATCGCTCCTCCACAGGGAAAGTTTTTATCAAAATATTTACTTCTGCCGAAAGGCTGATAGCAATTTCCCATACCCTTAACTCTTCAAATTTGAATGCCATATCCTAGGTGTAAAAATGTTAAAAAATAAAAAATTGAATTTGTTTATAATTTTTGGTCAACGATTGACAGTCCACTTTCGACAACATTTTCGTTTTGAAACGGAATTTAGAATCAATTCTTTATTACGTTTTTTATAATCAAAGCACAATTTACTGTGGTCTGTTGACCGTCGACCGTTGACAATTTACAACTCCAACTGCCTGCGGTACATCTGGATCGTATTCTCCAAGCCGTAGTAGAGCGCATCGCAAATTAGCGCATGGCCTATCGACACCTCTTCCAGCTGCGGGATGTGCTGCTTCAAATAGGCCAAATTGTGCAGGTCCAAGTCATGGCCCGCATTGAGTCCCAAACCAAGTTCAGTGGCTAGCTTAGCCACCTCCACGTAGGGCTGAACTGCCTTTTCCCGATCTAGGAGATAAGCAGAGGCATAGGGTTCGGTGTAGAGTTCTACCCGGTCCGTGCCAGTAGTCTTGGCGGGCTCAAAATACTTGGCTTCTGGATTTATAAAAATAGATACTCGGGTACCTATCTCATGAAGCTCCTCGACAATATCCCGAAGCATCTCTTGATGCTGTATCGTATCCCAACCGGTATTGGAAGTAATGGCGGTGGGAGGATCAGGAACTAAGGTGGCTTGAGCGGGCTTCACAGTTCGGATAAGCGCCATAAATCGCGCATCGGGATAGCCTTCAATATTGAATTCGGTACGCACTACCTGGGCCAAGTCCAACACATCCTTGTAGCGAATATGCCGCTCATCGGGGCGAGGATGCACGGTGATCCCCTGTGCTCCAAACCGTTCGCAGTCCAAGGCCACTTTGACTACATTGGGATTATTGGCTCCTCGGGCATTTCGGATGGTGGCAATCTTGTTGATATTTACACTTAGCTTTGTCATTTCAGCACCAAAAAAAGGTATTTTTACGTTGTTGTACGGGTATAACACAAAACTAGAACTTATGACTTTAAAGCAGCGAATAGAAAGTGAAATAAAATCAGCAATGATCGCCAAGGACAAGGTGCGTCTAACCGCACTTCGCTCCATCAAATCCTTGATTTTATTGGAAGAAACGAAGGAAGGTTTCTCCGGCACCATGAATGAAGAAGACGAATTAAAGTTGCTCACCAAATCTGCAAAACAGCGAAAAGATTCAGCTGAAATCTACGAAAAGCAAAACCGAGCCGACCTCCTTGAGGTGGAATTGGCCGAGTTGGCGGTGATTCAGGAGTTTTTGCCGAAGGCTTTGTCTACTGAGGAATTGGCACAGGCTATTCAAGCTATCATTGCGAGCTGTGGCGCCACAGGACCCAAGGATATGGGCAAGGTAATGGGATTAGCAAGCAAGGAGTTGGCCGGAAAAGCAGACGGCAAGGCGATTTCGGAGCAAGTCAAACTCCTATTGGCAAACTAAGTTGGAACCGGTAGACGTAGTCATCCTTCTCCTTTTGGGCTTAGGGGCCTATGAGGGTTACAAAAAAGGCCTGCTGATGAGTATTATCGGCCTGCTTGGATTTGTAATGGCTATCGTGCTGGGAGTTTATTTTATGGAAGGGGTAAGTAACTGGCTGGCTACCGAAACAGATCAATCGGCTTTTGGCTTACCCATCCTTGCATTTTTATTGATTTTTTTCTCCACCCTGTTCCTAGCGAACCTTGCTGGAAAGGCCCTCAAAAAAATGATGGCTCTGGTGCTCTTGGGAGGGCTAGATAGTTTGGGTGGAGCGGTACTCGGTATCGTCCGAACAGGCTTTTTTATCAGCTTACTCGTGTGGGTATTGGGTAGAATCGAAATGGATATCTTTAAAGATTGGGAGAAAAAAAGTGAGTACTTGTCCTACCTCAAGCCGCTTACTCCGGGAGTTTTAGAAATCTTAGGTCCAATTTTACCCACTGTAAAGGAAGCAGGTCAAGAACTCCTCGAAAAAGTGGAAACGGGGAGTGAAAATCTAAATTAAATCACTTTTCAACCCTTATCGCAGGTCGATCACTTCTATGCCTGGATATTTTTTAACATCAAACATAAAGTAGCTCAATGGAAGGCTTGGGGAAGCTTTGAGATTTTTAAACGAATAAGTAAAAACGCCTCCCTGCCCATCTAGCATTTCCCAACCTAGCAACTGCTGTGTCGCTTTTTCTACGAGCAGTCGAACCTGCTTGAAAGGGGCATTGGATTTTAATGCAGTCAATTCTACCGTGGAAATGGGCTTCCCTTGGTAGGTTTTATCTGCCAAAAGCTTGTAGTTAAATCCAGATTGGTAAAGCGTATAAATGTTGGAAGGGGTCAATTCGCCCTCCATCCCGGCAGCATCGTTGATGGTTACTTCCTTGTATCCTGCCGTTTGGATAAAGGTCCACACCGTCTTGCCGTCATTGTAAATTTCTTGATCTGGAAGTTTGAGGCGGTACTTATCGCCTAGGACCGCTACCTCTCCTGTTTGCCTGTCGCCTGCTCCTCCTTCATCTTGGAAGGTGTATTCAAAGCTGGCGGTAAATCCCTTCATGCTTTGAAATTTTTGGCTCATGGCATCCAACACTACTTTCGCCTTGGGGTCCTTCTGAGCTTGGCTTGGTACAGCGAGGAAGCAGGAAGCTAAAAATGCAAAAAAAAGAAATTTAAGATTCATGGAAGGTTTGCCGTAATCCGTAAGGCATCGCTTACAAACTACTCAATAACCGTTCCAAACTTACTTCGTCCTGAATTAAAACCTCACGCGCTTTGGATCCTTCAAAGGGTCCCACCACTCCTGCTGCTTCCAACTGATCGACGATTCTGCCGGCACGGTTGTAACCCAACTTCAGCTTGCGCTGGATCAAGGAGGTGCTGCCCTGCTGGTGCAGGACGATCAAGCGTGCTGCCTCGTCAAATAATGGGTCTCGATCCGATAAGTCAATGTCCGTTCCTGAGCCTTCCCCATCTTCCCCAACATATTCTGGAAGTAGGTAAGCCGAGGAATAGCCTTTTTGTTCGCCAATCCAATCGCAGACTGCGTCTACTTCTGGGGTATCTAGGAAGGCACATTGGATACGAGTCATTTCAGATCCGACAGAAAGGAGCATGTCCCCCATTCCGATCA
>JBEDEY010000144.1:0-16786 GCA_041175425.1 Bacteroidota bacterium
TTAGTGACGGGGAAATGTCCCCCAGCTTTGACGAGTCGATCCGAGGTTGCACTGTATTCATTATCCAAAGCACCAATCCACCGAGCGACAACCTGCTCGAATTATGCTTGATGATTGATGCCGCTAAGCGAGCAAGTGCCTACAAAGTTTGTGCAGTAATCCCTTACTTTGGCTATGCGCGCCAGGATCGAAAGGACAGACCTCGAGTTTCTATAGCAGCCAAGTTGATTGCAAACATGCTGACTTCAGCTGGCGCTGACCGGATCATGGCTTGCGATTTACATGCTGGACAAATCCAAGGTTTTTTTGACATTCCATTGGACCATTTGAATGGATCTGCTATATTTGCACCCTATTTGAGCACGCTTCGTCTCAAAGACATGATTTTTGCCGCACCCGACGTAGGGGGTGTTTCAAGAGCAAGGTCTTTTGCGAAGCATTTTGAAGTAGAAATGGTGGTCTGTGATAAGCACAGAAAAAGAGCCAACGAGATTGCTTCCATGCAAGTGATAGGAGATGTGGAGGGAAAGGATGTAATTCTCGTAGATGATTTGGTAGACACTGCAGGAACTTTGTGCAAGGCTGCTCAAATCATCATGGAAAAAGGAGCCAATTCGGTACGAGCCATCGTGACACACGGGGTACTATCTGGAAAGGCATACGAAAACATTGAGAATTCAGTATTGGAAGAGTTAGTCATCACCGATACCATTCCTTTGAAGCAGACCAGCTCTAAGATTAGAGTATTGACTGTAGGAGAACTATTTGGAAAAGCGATTCATGCGGTTACAGGTAACACCTCCATCAGTTCCTTATTTATTTGAACCAATTTTAAATACAAATACACATGAAAACACTAGAGATTATAGGGTTTAAAAGAGCAAATCTCGACAGTGCTGCTTTGAATGAAATCAGAGAGGTCGGCAATGTTCCTTGCGTAGTTTATGGACCAGGCATTCCTGATCAAGTTCATTTCTATTCCCCCGCGATTCTTTTTAGAGACCTGATCTACACACCAGAGGTTCACCTTGTAGAGTTGAACATCGAAGGTAGAATCATCAAAGCAGTCTTGAAAGAGGCGCAGTTCCACCCAGTAAGTGAAGTATTGCTTCATGCAGACTTCATGGCCTACACGGACAACAAAGCAATCAAATTTGAAATTCCAGTTAAAGTAGAGGGAAGCTCTCCAGGTATCGCCAAAGGTGGTAAACTTGAGTTCAAAACCAGAAAATTGAAAGTAAAAGGTTTGGCTAAATCCCTTCCTGACTTCGTTTCTGTAGACATTTCTGCCCTAGACCTTGGAAAATCATTCAAGGTAGGTGAAGTTAAAGCCGAAGGATTTGAGATTTTAACCTCTCCAAATGTGTCCATCGTGACCATTGGAATTCCAAGAGCACTTCGCGGAAAGAAAGGAGAATAATCTCTTTTTTTCTCTTCTTAAAATCCTGCTCATTACCGAGCAGGATTTTTTATTTTTACCCAATTCAATGCACACTTTATGAATTATTTACTGGTTGGCTTAGGGAATATTGGGCCAGAATACGAATTGACGCGACACAACATTGGGTTCCTTACCCTTGACCGCCTGGCTGACAAAGAAGGAGCCTCCTGGAAAAGCGATCGCCTAGCCTTCAAAAGTGAATTCAAACACAAAGGAAGGACCATTCACCTCGTGAAGCCCACTACCTACATGAACCTGAGTGGGAAGGCTGTCAACTATTGGATGAAAATGTTGAATATCCCCAAAGAAAATATCCTTGTATTGGTGGATGATGTGGCCATCCCTTTCGACAAATTACGGATGCGACCAAAAGGCAGTGCTGCAGGTCATAACGGCCTCAAAAACATCGAAGAACTATGCGGAGGACAGGATTACCCACGCCTTCGAATGGGTATTGGAGACAATTTTCCAAAAGGAAGACAGGTAGACTATGTGTTGGGGAGATTTACCCAGGAGGAGTTGGACGCTTTACCCTCCATGATGGACAAAGCCATCTCCATGTCTCTGGGTTTTTGCACGATAGGAATCGCACAAACCATGACCCAATACAACGATTGATTTTTTAGGAATTTGGAATTACGATCCTATCCTTATTTATTTGTAGACCTTCCGGTACGATTTTATAAAGAAGAGGCGAGAGACTAGGCTCTATGACCCTCTGGCAACCCGCTCTACAATAGAGCAAGGTGCCAAAACCTACCCTTTGTGGGAACTATAAATTGGCGTAACTCTCTCTACCCCTCTTTCTGGTTCAGCTACTGCTTCGGGAAATTTCTTATGAAATTGTCACCTAAGCTCATTTTACTCGAACCTATATGCCACACTTCGAAACCGATGCCATCCGCATCCAGCAGCGTTCCAATCAACGAGAGCACTCTTCTGCGCTCTACCTCAGTTCAAGCTTTGTCTTTGAATCGGCCGAGGAAGCTCGCGCCATGTTTGCAGAAGAAATACAAGGAAATATCTATTCCCGCTACTCCAATCCGAATTCCTCGGACCTGATTGAAAAAGTTTGCCGTGCTGAAGGCACCGAAGATGGCATCGCTACCGCCTCGGGTATGGCCGCCATGTTTGGAAGCATTGCCTCCCTATTGCAGCAAGGAGATCATATTTTGGCTTCCCGCTCCCTATTTGGATCTACGCATCAGCTCTTGACGCGCGTGTTTCCCAAATGGGGCATCACCTCCACCTATGGGGATATTTCCGACTATCAAAATTGGGACAAATTGCTGCAGTCCAATACCAAAATGCTTTTCCTCGAAACTCCTTCCAACCCGGGTTTGGAAATTATTGACCTTGAATGGGCAGGTAAGTTTGCAGCAGCGCATGGACTCATCTTGGTGGTAGACAATTGCTTTGCCACACCTTACCTGCAGCAGCCTGCCAAGTGGGGAGCCCATCTCGTCACGCATAGCGCCACCAAATACATTGACGGGCAAGGAAGAGTACTAGGAGGCTTGATTCTTGGAAAAAAAGAATTGATCGATGAAGTACGGTTTTTTACGCGTCACACGGGACCATCCCTCTCTCCTTTCAATGCTTGGATCCTTTCCAAGAGCATGGAAACGCTAGCCCTTCGCATGGACCGCCACTGCGAAAATGCAGAAAAAGTAGCCCGATACTTTGAGGGCTGCCCGCATCTCGAAAAAGTGAATTACCCTTTTCTCCCCTCTCATCAGCAGCATGACTTGGCCATCAAACAAATGAAAGCCGGGGGAGGCATCCTCACCTTGACCGTCAAGGGAGGACTGCAAAGAGCACAGCGCTTCATCGACAAACTACAGATGATCTCCATTACGCCCAACCTAGGCGATAGCCGCAGCATCGTCACGCATCCTGCCTCCACTACGCACAGCAAGCTAAGCGCGGAGGAGCGTCAAAAGGTTGGGATCACGGATGGGCTGATTCGACTCTCTGTGGGACTGGAACATTACGAAGACATTCTCCAAGATGTGGAGCGCGCCTTGGAGCAGTCCAAGTAAGGAAACTACCGCAGCTGATTTCTAAGCACCAAAAATGGCCTCCAAGGGCGATCTGGTGCCTTGTACAACTGATCAAAAGCAAAAGTACCTACAATGAGATCTTCATCTCCATCTAGGTCTAGATCTCCTTTGGTGAGCGTAAGCAAGTGGTCTTCAATCTGCTCTTTTAAGGTGGATGGGATAAACTTCCCTGTTGCAGTTTGCTTGAAGTAAATCAGGTGCTGATAGTCTATTTGCCTTAAATCTGGAAAGAAAGAGATCGTCACGATATCCATAAAGCCATCTTGATCAAAATCCCCAAGCTCCAGCGCGCTGGCACCATACATGGGATAAAACCAGGATTCTTGGTAGCGCCCTTTATCGTCCCGTTTAAATATTCGGAGGCCATGGTAGTACTTGAAAATTTGACTTTGGTCGGCATTGTCCCCGTTTACCAAAATAATTTCGGGCACTCCATCCCGATCGATGTCTTCAAATCGAAAATCACTGGAGCCAAATGCAGGATGAAAAGCCACTAGCTGCTTTTCTTTAAAATCTCCTTTACCCAAGTTTTCAAAGAGCGATATCCCCTCCTTGGCTTGAGAAAAAAGCACCATCAGGTCCAAATCTCCATCCTTATCGTAATCTACTGCGATGCTACGCCTTGCTCCTGGATCCTTCTTCAAAATCACTTCAGTAAATCCATTGGGACCACTAAAAAATACGCTCAACTTCCCCACATGATTGCCGAATTGGCAAATCACGTAATCCTTTTTGCCGTCCCCATTCCAATCCGCCACTTCCATATCCATGGGACGCATCAACTGATCGATGCGAGGCACCTCTTCCCAACCCTTGGCCTTAGATGAATAGGTGGATAAAAGTCCAATCGAGTCATTGGATGGATCCATTTTTCCCATGGAAATCAAATCAAAGGAAGTAGGCGAGTTCCATATAAGATCCACGGGAGCCACACGGGTAGGCAAGGAGTCTAATTGCTTAAACTTGTTTTTTGAATCCAAGCGAAAAATAGACCGGAAACGATGCCCTAGCCACAAATCACCCGATTGCGGATGGATGCGAAGTAAAGTTGTAAGACTAGCACGTATCGCTGGGAAAATCGGTATCTCAAGCGTAAACCCAGGGATCCCTACCCCTGGCCGCTCTTTCTTGGCTTGCGGTAAAGGAGATTCGGGTGCATTTTCTAGGTAGTAGGCTTCTAGCTTTTTCCAATTCTCAGCCGTGATGTAGGGCACTTTGGAATAAATCCCTTCTGGCACCCCTTCATCTTCTGGCATCGCCGTACCAAAGTCCTCCTCCAAATACAAGCCCATGCGCTTGCGCATATCCGGAAGCAAGGTGGCCCAAGTATTCTTATCCAAAACACTCGGATCAGGCATCAGGTGACAGGCCGCACAGTAGCCTTTGGCAAGCTGCTCTCCCGAAAGATCCAAATCCGATTGGGATAGCTGATAGAGGCTCGGTGGCGGTTGCTTCCGCTCTGTTAAAGGTTCGCAACCCCAAACAATCGCCAAAAGAACACTACAAAAAACGCCAAACTGTCGCATAGCTGATCTATAGGACTGATTTAAACTCCTCTACCACAGCAGGATCTATTCCAAAAATGGTCGAATAGTCCAAGGGAGTAGAGGAAAAAGAGAGTTCTGGATTGATAAACTGATTGGCACTTGGTTTCGGCAACTTGCAAGAAGCGTGGATTTCTTTGAGATAGCCTGATGCTTTCAAGATCGGCACATGCGCAGGCTTCAACCCTCCTCCTGGCATCACGATCAACTGGTCTTGTGCCAAACGGAGCAGTTCTACCACTTGATCTAGGCCTTCAGTAAGCGAATTTTTACCTCCAGAAGTAAGTACCCGCTGAAAGCCCAGCTGCATGATTTTCTTCAAGGAGTCTTGAAGATTTGCGGAAGCATCAATGGCTCTGTGAAAGGTGCAAGGCTTGGAACCAGCAGCACGTAGTAAAAATTCACAGGCAGATTCATTAACCGCACCTTGTACATCCAATACTCCAAAAACAAAGCCATCTGCCCCAAGATCCCCCAAAAGCTGTATGTCGTGCTTCATCACAAGTAGCTCCTTGGAAGAATACACAAAATCACCTCCACGAGGACGGATCATTACAAAAATGGGGAGGTCAAGTTCACTCTTCAAAAAGCGCAGCATCCCAGCACTGGGCGTTTCCCCTCCTTCGGGAAAATTGGCACACAATTCCAAACGATCAATCCCTTGCTGTGCTGCTTCCATGGCAGCTTGGACATTAAAAACAGGAGCCTCTAAAAGGATGCTACTCATGACTTAAACTGACTGCCTGCATCGACCAAGACGTTGCCCGAATCCGTGGCAAGGGCATAATTGAAACCCGGATGCACCGCAAAAGCCCCTACTTCTCCTTCTTTATTTACTGCAAGAAATCCAGCTTGAATGTCTTTGATATTTTTGTTTTTGGCGATCAACCTGCGAACAGCTTCCTCGCAGGCTTCTTGAGGGCTTCTCCCTTGACGCATCAGCTCTACAATCAAAAAACTGCCGCAAATACGGATAATGGACTCACCCAAGCCGGTAGCTGTGGCTGCACCCACCTCATCGTCTACAAACAAACCAGCACCGATGATAGGACTATCTCCTACCCTGCCATGCATTTTGTAAGCCAGCCCACTTGTCGTGCAGCTACCTGCTAATTTCCCAGCAGCATCTAGGCCAATCATGCCGATAGTATCGTGATTTTCGATGTTGATGATTGGTTTGTATTGGCTAGTTACCTTCCACTTGTCGTATTCTTTTTGGGCATTCGGACTCAATTTCTCTTCTTCCATCGGAAAGCCCTGCGCGATCGCAAACTGCCGTGCTCCTTCGCCTACCAGCATCACGTGGGGTGTTTTTTCCATAACTGCTCGAGCCAGGGAGATGGGATGCTTCACCTGTCTGACAAAGGCCACTGTGCCACAGGAACCGTCTCCCTGCATAATGGAAGCATCCAAGGTGGTGATCCCTTCTCGATCCGGCAAGCCCTGGAGTCCTACAGAAAGATTTTCTAGATCCAATTCGGTATTCCGAACACCCGCTTCTACTGCATCGAGGATGCTTCCAGTTTGTTTGAGCTTGACCCAAGCATCTGCATTTGCGGGCAAGCCATGGCTCCAAGTGGATAGGATTAGTGGCTTAGTGCCACTAGACTTTTTTATAGGGGAAGCTTGGCTTTCGAGCGCCGCCATCCCAGGCAGGAGTAGTGCGGAACCAAGCAAGGATTGCTTGATAAACTTTCTTCTTTGCGACATGGATTGTACTTTAGAATCTGGAAGACAAATTATCACTTTTGATTCGAAATACCCCTTCCATTCGTCCAAATCTGAAAACAAATCCATGAGACCCTATATTTTAAAAGAAGCTAGCTGGAAAGCACTCGAAACCTTCCGCTACGAACTAGCAGTTTTGCCCTGGGGAGCTACAGAAGCACACAACTACCACCTACCCTATGGCACTGATGTCTATGAGGCAGATGCCATTGCGGAAGAAGGGGCTCGAAAAGCATGGAAAAAAAGCAATAAGGTGGTAGTCCTCCCGACAGTTCCCTTCGGGGTAAATACCGGGCAAGCTGATATCTACTTGGATCTCAACCTCAATCCAAGTACCCAGTTATTGATCCTTCAAGACTTGATAGTGGTCCTGCAGCGCCAGGGATTAAAAAAATTACTGATTCTCAACAGCCATGGCGGCAACAACTTTCAGCCCATGCTCCGCGAATTGGGTCTCAAGTTTCCAGACATGCTGCTATTTACTTGCAACTGGTTTCAAGCACTCGACAAAAGCCAGTATTTTGAGGAAGGCGGCGACCATGCGGACGAAATGGAAACTTCGCTAATTCAGTACCTACACCCAGAATTGGTTTCGTCACTCGATGAGGCTGGATTGGGAACTGAGAAAAAATCAGTCATTCGCGGGATCCGTGAAAAATGGGCCTGGGCAGAGCGAAAATGGTCTGAAGTATCGGAGGACACCGGAATTGGGAATCCAAAAAAAGCCTCCCCAGAAAAAGGGAGGCGTTATTTCGAAGCGGTTACCGACAAAGTTGCCGAACTAATGGAAGATATCTGCCAAGCAAAACAAGGCGAATTGTACCGTTAATTGGCCGCAGGAGGAAGCGCCAAAGCTTTGGAATTACCTTTGTAATCAATCTGCGTTGCAGATTTTACCCCTTTGGACAAGTGAATCACTCGACTAGATTGGGAGCCAAACCCTCCTCCATGGCTCAAGTCAATGCGTTGCTTTTTGCCGTTTTCAAAGAGCAGTTCCACTGCCATGACCTCAGCGGAAACTTGAAGGCTTCGCGTTGTCGGCTGCTTGGAAGCAAAAACTAGCAACTTGGATCGATTTTGAGAAGCCACCACCAAAGGACTGCCTGAGGCAGAATTGAGTTTGACTAAGGCCTTAGCATCACCAGGAACTGCAAAGCCGCTTTCCCGTGCAGGAACAGCGGTAAAACCACCTTTTCCATCACCTAGCAAAACCCAGCCCAGGGCAGCATCTAGCCTTCCAATAAACACCTCATTCCCGTAATCATTTCCTACCATTACAAGGTCTGTATAGCCATCTCCATTGACATCTTCAGCTACAATTCCATTCATTGGAGCTACCTGAGCCTGCCATGGAAGCTCATGTAAAGTAAATTTTCCATTACCCAGGTTTTCCACCCAGACAGAGCGGTCACTGTTTCCGATCAATTTTTTGGCATCCTTTTTTTCTTCTTCCGTAAAAAAGGTCTGTTCTGTACTCAAAGCAAAGTGCTTGTAGCGATCAAACTTTCGTCTAAACAAAGGACTTTGACCCATTAAATCATCCCAGAAATGAGTAGGAAAGGCTTGATAACCTCCGCCGATTTTGTCTTTGTAGAAGGCAAAAGCAACGGGATCTATTGAACCATTGGAATCAAAATCCTTGGCATACAAGGTGTAAGGCCGATCAGCTGAGGGAGCAAAGGCATTGTTAGCTCCTAGATTACCCACCACCCAGTCGGAATCCCCATCCTGGTCCAAGTCAGCACTCACAATGGAATTCCACCAGCCCAGGTGGCTTTCTAATCCCGTAGATTTTGCCAACTCAAAGCGAGTTCCGGTATTCATCAACACGGTGATTGGCATCAGTTCTCCCACCAACACGAGATCCACTTTTCCATCCCGGTTAACATCCGACCAAAGAGCATCCGTAATCATTCCCAAATGATCCAACTGCGGAAGCCACTTTGGTGTGGCATCCACCAGCTTCCCGTTTTCATTCTTCAGAAAAACACTCTTTTCTGGGAGTGGATACTGCCCAATTGGACTTCTACCCCCCACAAATACATCCATAAATCCATCCCCATCGACATCAGCTCCTCTGACTACAGAGCCATTAGTCGAAACTACCGCCGCACTTGGATCTAGGCTAAATGCTCCTTTTCCATTGTTGAGGTATACTCTATCTTGGTATTCAGGAGCATTGGGAACAAATTCAGCACTCCCCGAAACCAGGTACAGATCCAAGTCCTGATCCTTATCCACATCAAAAAGGAGGATTCCAGTTAGCTCTTGTGCGATCGATTCTCCAGCAGGGAGTAGTGGTTTTTGAGTGAAGTAACCATCCTGGTTTTGGCTATACCAAATCGGGGAAAATCCAGCCGAAGATCCGACTACCAGATCTTCTCTTCCATCTCCATTCAGATCCCCAACCGCGAGGGCTGGTCCAAATTGCGAGAGCTTGTGTGGAAGTGTTCGCTGCAAGTTATAATCAATCTTATCGGCTTCTTGGTGCATAAAATCAATCCCCAAAGAGGTAGAAACCTCGCTAAAAAGTTGATTTTGGGGAGCCATCTCGGATACAGCCACAGTCGTTGTTCCCGGGCTAGCCTTACTGTATTCCAAGGAAAGGACTTGGTTTACAGGTACCTGCTTTAGGTTGTGCACTTTTCCGTCCGGCCACTTGACGATAAGTTCCTCTACCACTGCAGCGGAATCCAACCCAAAATGAATGATGGGTTCGGTAGAAGACATGTAGCCTCGGACCACTTGCATTTCTTGGAAAGCCATCTTCCCTTTGCCCCACTTCACCCAGACTTTTGCACCCAGACCCTGTGGGTTGGTTTTTGAACCTTGGAGTTTGACTCTAAGAAAACTTGGTGCTTTTTCCTGCTGATTCAACTTATTTTCAAACACGAAGGCAGGATCGTTGATGTTGTTGACCACATAATCCAAATCTCCATCCAAGTCCAGATCCAAAATTACCGCTCCATTGGAAAAGGAAGGTTGGTTGAGTCCCCAGGCCTCCCCTACATCTTGGAAAGAAAGGTTGACTGCATGCTTGTAGGCATAGTTTGGAATTTTAACAATCGGAATGGAATCCAACAATTGTCGGGTAGAGGCAATGCTCCCTACATCGGCGCGGTAGTTTGCAAAATCCTTGTCGGTAATGTCGCGCGGAAAGCCGTTGGTAATTAGAAGATCCCGATTGCCATCGTTGTCTAGATCGGCAAACAAAGGTGCCCAACTCCAATCTGTCTGGTAGACTCCTGCGAGCATCCCCACTTCACTGAAGGGAAGGCCAGTACCATTGTTGAGGTGCAGCATGTTGCGCACGTATTGGTATTCGTAGCCAAACTCCTCGTTGTTGAGGTAGGTTTGGTACACATTTTTGCCGATGGTGGTTTTCTTGCGGTAGCTATCCTCACCGAGCATGTCGATGGTGATGAGATCAGGTAAGCCGTCATTGTTGACATCAGACATATCAGAACCCATCGAGAATTGGCTTTGGTGCCTCAACAAATCCTTGGTTTGGTTCGTAAAGGTTCCGTTCTGATTGTTGATGTATAAAATGTCGTTGGTGATGTAGTCGTTACTTACGTGGATGTCCGGCCAACCGTCATTGTTCACATCACCGATAGCAAGGCCCAATCCGAAACCTTCGTAGGTAATTCCCGCCTCAATCGTGACGTTGGTGAAGGTACCGTCCCCATTATTGCGGTAAAAAGAATCGTTGTTGATGGCCGAGCCATCGGTCACTTTGGCCCTAAAGTTAGTAGGCTTCGCTGCTAGTTGCTCGTTGTTGAGAACATAGAGGTCCAAATCTCCATCCAAGTCGTAATCCAGAAATGCGGCCCCCATGGAATTCCCTGGGTCAGCAATTCCATATTGGCTAGCCATTTCCTTAAAGCTGATATTGCCTTGTGCATCTTTTCCTTGGTTAACGAAAAGCAAGTTATTTCGCTCTCCAGGACCTTTTTTCATGGCGGTAGCTACATAGATATCTGGCCAGCCGTCGTTGTTAATGTCTACGACAACTGATCCTGTACACCATTTGTCTTCTGCCAAGATTCCTGCCTGCTCGGAGACATCGGCAAATTTGAACTCGCCTTGGTTGAGATATAGCCGATTCGCTACTTGGTTGCCCGTAAAAAAAAGATCTTGAAGCCCATTTTGATCAAAATCCGCAGAAGCTACACCTCCACCATTGAATATGTACTCATCTGTGAGGATATTGAAGCTATCCGACTCTACGATCTGGTTGGCAAAGGTAATGCCCGTTTCTTCGGGAGACTTAAGTTCAAAGAGCGTTTGCTCTTGTTGGCAAGAAACCAAAAGCGTACCAAGTACTAGTGCTGGAAGATAGAAGGGAATTCTCATCAAGTAAGGGGGAATTAGAACTAGAAAAATAACATTTTCCCAACTGGAAAAAAAAGTATTGGAACGCAAACAAAAAAAAGAGAAGGCCGAAAGACCTTCTCTTTTTACTCGTATTGTATTGCCGGATTAGAATCCTGGGTTTTGCACCAAGATGTCCTTACCTACAAGGTCAATTTGATCTTGAGGGATTGGAACCCACTTGAACTTATCGGAATACTTAGATCCACCTAGGGCAGAAGTAAGCTTAGCTCCATCGTAAGCAAAGTAGAAATCCAATTCAGCCTGGGCAGTTCCCCAACGCTGAAGATCGTAGAAGCGGTGACCTTCCATACCCAACTCCAATAGACGCTCATGACGAACTGCCAATCTAGCAGTGTCCTTGCTTGTCCATGCAGCAGTGTACGTGCTGATCTTGTAGTTCGCAGCAGCAGTACCGTTGCTTCTCTTCAATTCAGAATTGATAGCTCTGGTACGAACTCTGTTTACATACTCACGCGCTTTTTCCAAGCTACCTACTTCAATTTCAGCTTCAGCAGCAAGCAATAGCACGTCTGCAAAGCGGATGATCATGAAGTTGATACCAGTATAACCTGGAGTCCAAGAAGAGTTGTCCTGGAAGGTACCAGACTCAGACTTGGCATAGATATACTTCTTAGGAGAGTAAGGACCTGCGTTTGGTTGGTTACGGATCCAAGCTTGACCTGGGTGATCCATCCAATCCAAATAAGGGATACCTCTACGACCTACAGTATGATCCAAACGTGGATCAAGTTCACCTGCATCTGGCGTGAAAGAAGCTCCTGAAGCTACGTCCATATCGTTTTTCACTTGGTTTGCACCAGTGTTGTACGACTTATCCAAAAGTGGAAGACCATCCTTAGTTCTGAAAGCGTTCACAAAAGTGAAGCTTGGCTGGAAGAATCCGCAGCAGTTACCTGGACCAGCAGGTCCGGTGTTGTAAGGGAAGTTCAAGTCAAACTCAGGGTTTGCGTTGTTTACAGAACCAGTGTTAGCAGCAGACTGATACGCCCAGATAGACTCCTGGTGGTTATCATTCTTGCCACGGAACATGTCATCGTAGTAAGGAACCAAGTTGTACTTCAATCCATTTGAAGTTACACCATTGGCGATCACGTCATCGAATAGGGATTTTGCTTTACCAAACTCCTTGGTGTACATGTAAACCTTAGCCAAGTAAGACTTCGCTGCCCATACGTTTACTCGACCTACTTGAGGCTGAGTAGCTGGAAGCTTAGAAACTGCATATTCCAAGTCCGCAACAATGAACGGCCAAAGAGATTTGTCATTCTTTACTTTTTCCAAGCCAGTACCGTAATCTACAGTTTCGTCTACATAAGGTGTCTTATCGTAGTCACGAGCAAGCTCGAAGTAGAAGTGAGCTCTCAAGAATCTTGCTTGTGCAGAAAGACGATCCTTATCTGCAGCAGTCACGTCTGATCCTGCTTTGGTTATCAGTCTCAACACGTTGTTTGCTCTAGCAATACCTTCGTAAGCTACGTTGTACTTTGCTCCGATATCACCACCAGCAGCGTTGTTTTCAAAACGCTGAATTGGGTTGATTGACGTAAAGTCACCTGGGTCAGTACCTTTGTTGGCCTCACCACCTCGAATACTACCCCACACCCAGTTGGATGGAGATCCTAATCTGTTGCCACGTCCGTTTACTTGGGAATACGCCGCGATCAATGAAGCATCGAGACCAGCTAATGATGAAAGCTGGGCCTCAGCCAATTGTCCAACCGGCGGGACTTCCAAAAACTCCTCGCTACAACTCACTGCTACCAGCATCGCTCCGGACGCTAGCAGGGCACCGATTTTTAATTTGAAATTGTTCATTTGTTTAATCAATTATAGTGTCTATAACTCGATTCAAAATCATTTGTTTGAGCTTAGAAGCTCAAGTTAAGACCGAAAGTCCAACCTCTAGTTACTGGGTAGTTACCTACGTCAACACCGAAAGTTAAGTCGGCGTTACCACCTACTGCAGGATCCAATCCTTCGTAACCTGTCAAGGTAAATAGGTTGTTCACAGAACCGAATACTCTCAATCTTTCCATCTTCAACTTCTGCAATACGCTAGCAGGAGCAGAATAACCTAGAGTCAAGTTTTGCAATCTCAAGTAAGATCCATCTTCCACATAGTGAGAGTTGGCCACGTTAGCGTTAGAGAAGTTAGACACTCGCTCTACTACAGGGATAGTTGCATCCAAGTTTTGTGGAGTCCATGCTTCAAGCAATCTTGCAGACTTAGCAGCACCTTCGAAAGTCTGGTAGAAGTCGGTGAACCAACGAGATTGGTTCCAGATTTCGTTACCGATAGAAGTGTACAAGTACGCAGATACATCAAATCCTTTGTAAGCTAAAGTGAAGTTCATACCACCTGTGAAATCAGGAACTGGATTTCCAAGGAAGATACGGTCATCAGGAGTGATTGATCCATCGCCATTAACGTCTTCAAACTTGAAACGACCTGGAGCCTTACCGTCTTGCACAGCATGCTTAGACACATCTTCCGCATTGCGGAACAATCCTAGGACGTTGTAACCAAAGAAAGAAGAAAGTGGCTGACCAACCGCATTACGGATAGGCTCAATACCTCGGAATGAAGGATTGACAGAAGTAATTCGGTCCAAACCTGGAGAAAGGGCTACGATCTCATTTTTCAAGATAGATCCAGTAGCTGTAATCTCATAAGTCAAGTCTGTAGTCAAGTTACCACGAGTAGAGACCAAAAGGTCCAAACCACGGTTCAACATCTGGCCAATGTTTACTGCTGGAGGAGCAGCATTGCTACCTGCAGTCAATGGAATTGGAACAGTGAACAACAAGTCTTTGGTATCCTTCTTCCACCAGTCGAAGATCACATCCAATTTGCCGTTGTAGAAAGTACCGTCAAAACCGACGTTTTGAGTGATGGCAGTTTCCCATTGAGCGTTCGGGTTACCAATACGAGATCTTCTGAAACCAATCTGAGCACCTGAGTTAGAACCAGTGATATCATAAGAAGAAGATCCAATGTCACCTGCGAACAAAGAGAATTGGTTGTTTGGATCTACGTTGTTGGAGTTACCCATCTGTCCCCAACCACCACGAATCTTCAAATCGTCGATCCAAGTAGCGCTTTGTAGGAATGATTCAGAGGAAACTCTCCAAGCTGCAGAGAATGCAGGGAATACACCATATCGAGCATTCGCACCGAAACGGGAAGAACCGTCACGACGAACAACAGCACTCAAGATGTACTTGTCGTCGAAAGTGTAACGCACTTGACCAAAGTAAGAGTTGAAGTTAACGCCCTTAAACTGACCTGAGTTTACTTGACGTGTACCTACTGGCAAGTTAGAAATGGTAATGAAGTCAGGATCTGTAGAGAATGGATTCTGACCTACAGCACTCATGTTTCTTCCAGCACCAGAGTTCAAAGCCTCTTGACCTGCTAAGAAATTGAAGTCATGCTTTCCAATCTTCTTCTTGTAAGCCAAGGTATTAGTGAACGTCCAGCCAAAAGAGAAACCTGCTCCTTCACCGTATCCGAAAGCAGAGTTGTTTTCAGAGTTTTCGTACTGAAGGCGAGAATAATCCCAATAGTAGTAGTTGTTGTACTGACCACCTACGGAAGTTCTGAAAGTCAAGTCATCGATGATGTCCCACTCCGCATACACGTTACCGAAGGCATTCGCGTTGAAGTTTCTATTGTTATTCTGACCATCACGAGAAGCTACTGGGTTTCTTGGGTTGTTGAAACCTCTAGAAGCAGTACCTGCATAGCCACCAAATTCGTCATAAACAGGAATGATGGAAGGCATACGGAAAGCCTGTAGGATGTCGTTTTCGTCAGCAGAAACACCTCGTCCACCAGTACCTCCTGATTGACCCAATACCTGACGGTAAGTAGCCTGGAAGTTTTGGCCTACACGGATGCGGTCTGTTACGTCAAACTCAGAGTTGGCACGCAAAGAATATCTTTTGAAATTGTTACCAATCAAGATACCACCTTGCTCCTGGATACCCAAGCCAATGTAAAATCTTGAAGTCTCAGATCCACCATTGAAACCCAAAGAGTGTCTGTTTAGTGGAGCAAATCGAGTGATGGCGTCATACCAATCGGTACCTTCACCAGTTGCAGCTTTAGTCAATTGACGGATAGTTCCAGCAGCAGGATTGATGTTGTACCAACCTCTTTGCTGTTCGATTTGAGCAGCCGTAAATGGACCTGGCTGACCTGAAAGCACACCCAATGCTCCTGTGGAGCTTTGGCTAATGGAGCTCAAGTAGTAAGGCATTACAGGAGTAGTACCTGAACCAAACTGTGGGTGACCATAGGCTGGAGCACGATTCTGTAGCGCAGCTGTGTTTTTCTCAGCCAACCACGTAATGTCTGCATAGCCTTGTGGATTCAACATTTCCAAACCTGTGCCTGGATCAGTGATACCATACATACCGTTGTAATCTACACGCAATTTCTTGTCTCTAGCACCACGCTTGGTAGTGTAAACAATTACACCGTTCGCAGCACGAGCACCATAGATAGAAGCTGCAGCCGCATCTTTCAATACAGTAGTCGACTCAATATCGTCTGGGTTCAAGAAATCAGTAGAAGAAGTAGGCAATCCATCGACAATGTACAAAGGCTCGTTACCACCGAAGGCACCGAAACCACGTACACGAATGATAGAAGAAGTACCTGGCTGACCGTTGGTAATTACAGTTACACCAGAAACACGACCTTGAAGGGTCTGCTCGATGTTACCTGTAGGGATTACTGTCAAATCCTTAGGGCTTACAGTTGCAATCGCACCTGTAGTCTCTCTTCTGGAGTCGATGGAGTAACCAGTTACTACTAATTCAGTAAGGGTTCTTTCATCTGGAGCCATGGTGAAATCCACCACACTTCGTGCTCCTACTACTTGTTCAGCAGTAGTGTAACCGATGAAAGAGAAAACCAAGGTAGCTTGGTCGTTGGGAACATTGAGGGAATATTTACCGTCAATGTTGGTGGCAGTACCAGTGGTCGTTCCTTTCACAAGGATAGATACACCCGGTAGGCCCATGCCAAATTCGTCTAGCACTGTACCTGTCACCGTCTTTTGCGCATAGGCAGCAGAGACAGAAAGTACCAAGAGCGTAAGGCACACACTTAGGATTTTGTAAACATTTTTCATAAACATAGATAGATTGGGTAACAAGATTAATCTCAATAACCTGTTTGTTAATTGAATATGCAATCGTTTGCGAATATTCTTAAAATAATTGCAATAGAGGTTCCGAGATTTTTTTAGGGATTCTATTGCGCCTATACCTGGTCAAATGACCTGCGAACTTAAAAAAACCGATAGGTTTGACATCGGTCGATGCTAGGTGAGAGTAGGGAATCGTCTAAGTAATTTTACTCATAGGCGGGTTTTTTGGGTTAGGTTGTCATTTCTCGACTTTCAATGTTAAATAATCTTAAAGAAAAAACAAACTTTCTGCAGTAAATAAAATTAGGAATTGAATAAAAAAATTTTGGCCAATCCCATAAAGAAGCCCCAAATCAAGGATTAACTTTTGAAGATGTCCTGAATTTCGAATACCTAATTGGAATCCTTTTTCAAGGGAATAGGGACGAGCTAGACAGGGATAATCTTATGCAA
>JBEDEY010000145.1:0-5701 GCA_041175425.1 Bacteroidota bacterium
AAAATGTTTACCGGTGAAGTGTCTACCAAAAATGTCAGCGGACCCATTGGCATGGCCAAGATTTACGGCGACCGCTGGGATTGGGTCAAATTCTGGAGCATTACCGGTTTGATTTCCATGATTTTGGCCTTTATGAACCTGCTTCCGATTCCAGCTTTGGATGGAGGACATGTGGTGTTCCTATTGTATGAAATGGTCTCTGGGCGAGCTCCTTCTGACAAGTTTTTGGAAGTTGCGCAGAAAGTGGGCATGGTCATTTTGCTCGGCTTGATGGTTTTTGCCATCGGAAATGATATCCTCAAATTGATCTTCTAGCCTTTCTGTCAATTTGGCCAATTCCCTGTTTGGCATTTCTATTGAATCTTATGGAAGAACTTGGATCTAGTCCGAGTTCTTCCTTTATTTTAGCTATATCCTGACAGCATGCTGTCAATCTGTCTATATGAGCCAATTCGAAAACTCCTTATTCCAAAATTTAATGAACGGCGAGTTTGCCGCTGAAGGTGACTTGATTCAATTGATCACGGATGAGGAGGATGATGCCACCTCCAAGGAGGCCTATGGGGAGGAGATCCCTATTCTTTCCGTGCGAAATACCGTACTTTTTCCTGGGGTAGTCATTCCGATTACTGTAGGTCGGCAGCGCTCCATTCGCTTGGTCAAAAAGGCACAAAAAGGCGATAAATACATTGGGGTCTGTGCGCAGATTCAACCCAACCAGGACGATCCCAACTGGGAAGATCTGTACCAGGTGGGTACACTTGCCAAAATCATCAAAATGATTGTTTTGCCAGATGGCAATACCACAATCATTATCCAAGGAAAGAAGCGCTTTTCCATCCGTGAGCAGGTCACTGACGACCCGTACTTCATGGCCAAAGTGGATTATTTAGAGGAAAATTTCCCTAAAAACTCCAAAAAAATCAAAGCGATGGAAGAATCGCTCAAGGATGCAGCGACCAAAATCCTTCACCTCAATCCGGAGATTCCTCGTGAAGCACAGGTGGCTCTGGACAACATTGATAATACCGCTTTTCTCACCCACTTTTTATCCTCCAACATCAATGCGCCTGTGGAATCCAAGCAGCGCTTATTGGAAATCAACGATGGGGTGGAGCGTGCTACTTTGTTGCTGGAGTTTATGATGAAAGACATCCAGATGCTGGAGCTGAAATCAGAAATCCACAAAAAAGTACATACCGATATCGACCAGCAGCAGCGGGATTATTTTCTGCGGCAGCAGATGCGGGTGCTCCAAACCGAGTTGGGAGAGGAAGGGCCAGAAAAAGAAGTGGAGGACTTGCGCGCAAAAGGAGCCCTAAAAGCCTGGCCTGCAGCCGTGAAGAAGCATTTTGAAAAGGAACTGGACAAGATCCTACGAATCAACCCTTCTGCAGCAGAGTATCCCATTGCATTGAACTATGCAGAGACCCTCGTGGAACTGCCATGGAACGAGTTTACCCAGGATAATTTTGACCTGAAGCATGCCCGCACCATCCTAGATGCAGACCACTTTGGGCTAGAAAAAGTCAAGGAAAGGATCATCGAGTACCTTGCAGTATTGAAACTAAAGAATGACTTGAAAGGTCCAATCCTCTGTTTGTATGGCCCTCCAGGCGTGGGTAAAACCTCCCTAGGAAAATCCATCGCTTCAGCTTTGGGACGGAAATACATCCGCATGTCTCTTGGAGGCTTGCACGACGAAGCAGAGATCCGTGGCCACCGCAAAACCTACGTGGGCGCTATGCCAGGCAAGGTGATTCAAAACATGAAAAAGGTCAAAATCTCCAATCCAGTATTTGTGTTGGATGAGATCGACAAACTTTCGTCTGACTTTAGAGGAGATCCTTCCTCTGCATTTTTGGAGGTTTTGGATCCCGAGCAAAACAATGCGTTTTTGGACAACTACCTCGAGGTGGAGTACGACTTGAGCAAAGTGCTATTTATTGCTACAGCCAACTCCCTGGACAGCATACAGCCTGCCCTCAGAGACCGTATGGAAATCATCGAGGTGACCGGCTATACGCAGGAGGAAAAATTAGAAATTGCCAAGCGCCACCTTGTTCCTAAGCAGCGGACCGAGCATGGTCTGAAGCCTAAAGAAATCACTTTTGAAAAGGCAGCTCTTCAAAAGATTATCGAAGAATATACCCGTGAGTCGGGCGTGAGAAGTTTGGAGCGTGTCATTGGAAAAGTGGTACGAAACATTGCCAAATCCATTGCGATGGAAGAACCTTACGAATCCAAAATCACCCCTGAGGCCGTTCGAAAAATCTTGGGTGCCCCAATTTTTGACAAGGAAATCTACCAAGACAATAGCATTGCTGGAGTCGTAACAGGCTTGGCCTGGACCAGTGTAGGTGGAGAAATCTTATTTATTGAATCCAGCTTGAGTAGGGGCAAAGGCAAGTTGACGCTCTCGGGTCAACTGGGCGACGTGATGAAGGAGTCTGCCATGACGGCCTTGTCCTACCTCAAATCTAAAGCGGAGCAGTTTGGTATTGATCACCGCATTTTCGACCAATACGATCTCCACATTCACGTGCCAGCAGGTGCTGTTCCCAAGGACGGGCCTTCTGCAGGGATTACCATGTTAACTGCCATGGCCTCTGTCTTTACGCAGCGAAAAGTAAAGGCAAAAGTGGCCATGACGGGTGAAATCAGTTTGATTGGTAAGGTGATGCCCGTAGGTGGAATCAAGGAGAAAATCTTGGCCGCAAAGCGGGCAGGCATCAAAGAGATCATTCTCTGCCACAAGAACCGACGCGACATCGAAGAGATTGATGCGCATTACCTCAAGGGCATCCAATTCCACTACGTGACCCAAGTGGATGAAGTACTCGCTATTGCGTTGACTGCCTCCCAAGTGGATCGTCCCCTAAAGTTTAATTTGACTCCGGAGACTACTCCTTCCGCCTAATTCGCGGCAGCATCCTAGATTTCCGATTGTATTGATTTCCCACTACTAGTCCAAGCAGATGCTTAATCCCCTTAACCTCACCCCCAGACAGATTGTCGAAGAGCTTGACAAGTACATCATTGGTCAGCAAGATGCCAAGCGCAATGTGGCCATTGCCTTGCGTAACCGCATTCGACGCATGATGGTCACTTCGGATATCCAAAAAGACATTGTACCCAACAATATCTTGTTAATCGGTAGCACGGGCGTAGGAAAAACGGAGATCGCACGCCGCTTGGCCAAGATTGCAAATGCACCTTTCACCAAGGTGGAGGCCTCTAAGTTTACCGAAGTAGGCTATGTAGGTAGAGATGTGGAAAGCATGGTTCGTGACCTAGTTGAGCAGAGTGTTCACCTCGTTCGAGATTCCAAAAAAGAAGAAGTAAAGGTGAAGGCAGCAGAGGCTGTGGAGGAAATCCTCTTGGATATTTTGATTCCTCCGGTAAAAGGGATTGGATTCGGAGGAACTTCTAATTCTGGAGAGGGTTCGGTGCCTTCTTCCGATGAAGAACTCAACGAACGCACCCGAGACCGGTTTAGAGAGAAGTTACGTCAGGGGGAGTTGGAGGATCGGAAGATCGAAATTCAAGTCAAGGCAGCAGCTCCCATGGGAATTGGAATGGTGGGCAATGGCATGATGGACGATGCGAGCATGGCTGGTCTTCAGGACATGATCTCGGGCATGATGCCGAAGAAAACGAAAAAGCGGAAGCTCCCCATTTCAGAAGCCAGAAAAGTGCTTTTGGAGGAGGAGGTTTCCAAGTTGATTGACTTTGATGAAGTCAAAGAGGAGGCGATTCGATTGGCAGAAAACAATGGAATCATCTTCATTGACGAGATTGATAAAATTGCTTCCAAATCCGGAAAAGGAGGGGGAGGACCGGATGTGAGCCGGGAAGGCGTACAGCGTGATTTGCTTCCCATTGTGGAGGGATCCTCTGTGACCACCAAGTATGGCGTTATCCAAACCGACCACGTATTATTCATTGCTGCTGGGGCGTTTCACGTGAGCAAACCATCTGACTTGATTCCTGAGTTGCAGGGTAGATTCCCGATCCGTGTGGAACTGCAGGCGCTCACTCAGGAAGACTTTACCCGCATCCTGAAGGAACCTAAAAATGCACTAACCAAACAATACCAGGCGCTGTTTGCAGCAGAAGAGGTCTATCTCGATTTCACTGAGGGGGCCATTGAGGAGATTGCCCAGCTGGCTTTTCTGATCAATCAAGAAGTGGAAAACATTGGTGCCCGACGACTCCACACCGTGATGAGTCATCTGCTCAATGATTTTCTGTTTGAGGTCCCTGATCTTATTGGGCCCAACTCAAAAATTACAATCACCCAAGACATGGTGAAAGAGCGCCTCAGCACGTTGGTGAAAAACAGAGACTTGTCCCAATACATTCTTTAATTTTTTCTTTACCTATTCCACCGCTGATGAAAACGCTCCTCGTCCTCACTGGACATAGCAAAGGCATTGGTCAGGCCCTGTTGCAGCACTTTCTTGGTCAAGACGGGATGCAGGTTCATGCACTTTCCCGAACCAAGGGGCAGCTTTCTCATCCCCAGTTGAAGGAGTGGGCAGTTGACCTTTCCGATGCGGCTGCGGTGGAGGCGATTCTTCCGGACCTCTTTCCTCGCATCGCTGCCGATCGCTACCTACTCATCAACAATGCCGGCTGGATTGGCGAGATCAAACCTACCGGTAAGTTGCAGCCGGCTTCCTTGCAGCGCGCCTTGCAACTCAACTTACTTACACCGATGCTGTTGAGCAATGCATTTGCGCAAGCGTATGGGGATAGCTTGGGGCAAAAACTGATTTGCAACTTGAGTTCGGGGGCTGCATCCAAGCCGCTACCCGGCTGGGCAAGCTATTGTAGCAGCAAGGCAGGCTTGGAAATGTTTTCCAGGGTAATGGATACCGAGTGGCGCAGTGAGGCGTTTCGTGTGTTTTCCGTGGCACCTGGCATCGTAGATACCGACATGCAACAAGAGATTCGAGGTGCCCAGTCAGCAGACTTTCCCGCCCTAGCGCGTTTTAGGGGCTATCATAGCGAGGGCATGCTTTCTCCTGCAGCCGCTGTTGCGGAAAAAATAGGCTACATGCTCTCCCATCCCGACCAATTCCCAGAGGTGGTGCAGGATGTGCGCCAGTTTTAACCCAGCTTTTTGGGGTAATCAATCCATTCTGTACTGATTTTTTCTGGAGTAAAATTTACCCAAAGCGTATCGGAAAGCGTGCATCCGTACTGTCCAGCAGTTGGCAGGTTGTCCAATCGGCAGCCCAACTCCTGTATCAGTTCGGTTAGTCCTGGATTATGGCCCACCAAAACTAGTGTTTGAACGGCCTCGGATTGCCCACGAATGACATCCAATAGCTGCTCAGGAGAAGCGTGGTAAAGGGATTTTTCCAAGACGATAGCTGATTTCGGATAGCCAAAGACTGCTGCGGTTAGTCGAGCCGTATCGGCGGCACGAAGGGCGGTGGAACTTACGATTAAGTCGGGCACAAGGCCTCTTTCTTGTAGTCTACGTGCCATTTGAGGCACATCAATAATTCCCCGCTCCGCAAGTGGGCGGTCGTGGTCACTGAGCCAGGGGCTATCCCAACCAGATTTTCCGTGGCGAATCAAAATTATTTTTTTCATTTTAGTATAAAAAAAACGATTATTTTGTTTTTTTTAATTGAATAGTTATTTTTAAGCCTCTTTTATTTCCAATTTATCACAATTTATTATGTTT
>JBEDEY010000146.1:0-7315 GCA_041175425.1 Bacteroidota bacterium
TTTATTTTTTTGATTCATTTTCAATCTTACTTTTTGATTTTTTGCAAATTATTAACTTATTTTCCATCCTGTTTTCAACAAAACCTCTCATTCCTTGAAAAAATGAAAAAAATCGAAGCCATCATCCGCACTTCTCGCTTTGATTACATCCACCGTTGTATTTCCAAGTTAGGCGTCAAATTTCTCTCCTTTTACGAAGTAAAGGGGATGGGATTTGAGCATGCAAGGCAAGAAATGTACCGAGGAGTAGCCTACGAGCCCGCCTACATCCCACGCACCAAACTTGAAATCGTAGTTCCCGACGACATGGCAGAAGGCGTAATCAATTGCATCCTTCAAGAAGGAAAAACCAACGAGGTAGGAGATGGAAAAATTTTCGTGTACGAAGTGCTCGAGGCCTACCGAATCCGAAATCAAGACACCGGCGAAGACGCGCTCTGACACCACCACATTCAACCCTGCTCTCAAACCTATGCAAGCACCTGTTCAAGACCTATTCACGATCAACAACCTCTGGATGATGGTATCCACCTTGTTGATTTTTATCATGCACCTCGGATTTGCCACCCTGGAAGCAGGGCTTACCCGAGCCAAAAACACCGTCAACATTCTCTTTAAAAATACGATAATCCCTGCCATTGGCTTGCTTACCTATGCCTTGGTTGGCTTCAACCTCATGTATCCAGGCGCAGAATTCGCGGGCTCCTTCTTTGGATTTTCTGGATTTGGACTCTCCCTCCCCGAAGGATGGGACAGCAGCAATTACAATGCAGGCTACACCTACTTCACCGACTTTATCTTCCAAGCCATGTTTGCCGCTACAGCAGCCACCATCGTATCTGGTGCAGTAGCCGAGCGTATGAAGCTGGGTCCTTTTATCACCTTTTCGATCCTTTATGTAGGCTTTTGCTACCCGGTTGTGGGCATGTGGAAGTGGGGAGGAGGTTTTTTGAACACTCTAGAAACCCCTTTCTATGATTTTGCAGGATCCACCATCGTACACACGGTAGGGGGTTGGGCAGCCTTGGTAGGTGCATTTCTACTGGGCCCACGCATCGGAAAGTACACCCCTACCGGGATGAAAGCGATTCCTGGCCACAACATTCCCATGGCCACCATGGGCGTGTTTTTGCTCTGGTTTGGCTGGTTTGGATTCAATGGCGGCTCTGTCCTCAGCGCCGACCCTGGCACCGTGTCCCGTGTATTTGTAACTACTTCTTTGGCTGCCTCAGCAGGGGCTATTTCCGCCTTAATCACCTCCTACATCAAATTCAAAACCTATGACATCACCATGGTGCTCAATGGCATCTTGGCAGGACTCGTGGGCATCACGGCAGGAGCAGATAAAATGGGCGTACTCGATGCTGTGTATATCGGAGCTATTGGTGGAATTTTGGTGGTCCTTGGCGTCATTGCTTTTGACAAACTCAAAATTGACGATCCAGTCGGAGCCCTTGCAGTGCACTTGATTGGGGGTATTTGGGGAACCCTTGCGGTGGGAATTTTTGGAGAGTTGGCAGGATTAAACCAGCTGCTTTCCCAATTCATTGGAATCGCGGCAGTAGGCGCCTTTTGTTTTGGCAGCTCTTGGCTGATCTTCTTCACCTTGAAGCGAACCGTAGGCATCCGTGTGGATGAAAAAGAAGAAATCGAAGGTCTCGACATCAACGAACACCAGATGCGCGCCTATCCCGACTTTGCTTCTAAAGATTAAATTAGTTGATTATCCGAAATTATGCCAGTAGCTAAGATAGGTTTGATTTACTGCGGATAATCGTTGACAGACCACAGTCCACGGTCCACAGCTCACTGATTGAACTTCAAACCTTTTTTGCTTTGGTTCGTGGTGATAAAGCAGATACCCAATTAAACTAAACCAACTTATTCATCTCCTGGGATGTCAAAATCTCAGGAGATTTTTTTTTACCCATTAGGAAGCAAGGCCAGGGGCCCTACATGGCGCAGCAAAATGGTTTGGTGCAAGTGTCCAAACTTAGCATAACACCAAACCTTAAATTCTAAAAACTCCTCGGGTAGCAAGTACCCTATCCCTTTTTTCAGCTCTCGTTCAAAAAGAAACCTATTGAAGCTTACTTTCTGTAAAATAGTCTTTACGTAATCTAGCATGGTTTAAAAATTTTGAAAGGATTAACTGATTTTAAGTTTTTCTACGACAGCATATCCCAAGATGTTGCGTTATTTTGAGGGACCTAGCTGAAATTACTCTATTTTCGTATCCATGATGAGTGTTGCACGACATGTATTGACTTTCTTCTGCCTTGGCGTTCTGCTATCGTTTCAGGCATTTGGGCAGGAGGTAAAGGTGGACCTCGGGCCAGATCAACTCGGCATCAACGAGACCTTTACGATCAAAGTCACCCTATCCAACGAGAAAATAAAGTCTTACGATCAATTTCCTGAGATTCCAGGATTTCAAAAGCAAGGCATCTCCCAGTCCTCCTCGATGAATATCATCAATGGGCAGATGAGTAGCTCAAACAGCATCATCCAGTATTACAAACCTTCCAGAAAAGGCCAGTTTACCTTGCCCAAATTTTCTGTGCTGATCAACGGCCAAGCAGTGGCATCACCAGGCAAACGAATTACCGTCACCGATGCTGCTGCAAGTGCCCCAAGCGGGGGCAATGCCTTCGACCCTTTTGCAGATTTCTTTGGCAGAAATGAAGGAATCCCTGAATTTGTGGAAATCGCTGACGATGCTTTTTTTGCAGTAAACATCGATAAAAGCGAAGTGTATGCAGGCGAAGGATTTACGATGGACATCTCTTTCTTTATGTCCGAACAAAATCAAGCCCCTTTTCAATTCTATGAAGCCGGCAAGCAGCTCGATGCCATCTTGAAGAAATTAAAACCTGCCAATGCTTGGGAAGAGAACTTCAGCATCACCACCATTGAACCCCAAACGGTGGAGCGAAACGGCAAAAAATGGGTGAAATTCAAGGTTTTTGAAAGTACCTTTTTCCCGTTCTCTGAAGGAAAAATAGAGATTCCACGCGTGCCTTGGGAAATGATCAAATACAAGGTAGCCAAGAATCCATCTCTATTTGGGGCGAATCGGCAAGAAGACTTCAAAACCTTCTACTCTAGCCCGAAAACCATCACTGTGAAGCCCTTGCCTCCACACCCGCTAAAAAGTGAGGTGCCGGTGGGAATCTTTCAGCTTCGCGAAAACATCACTACGCTGGACGCAAAAACTGGAGAAGGCTTTAACTATAACTTTGGAATTGCAGGAATTGGAAACATCAATTCCCTCGCTGCTCCAAAGCGTCTTCCTGGAACAAACCTCAATACATTTGACCCCAATGTGCGGCAGCAAATCAACCGCGGTTATGGGCAAATATCAGGCATCAAAGAGTTTGACTACTTTGTCACCCTCAATGAAGCTGGAGAATACCCATTGGATCAATATTTCAGCTGGATCTACTTTGACCCCGAGCGTGAGGTATACGACACACTCAAGCCACAAGCGCTGATTCGTGTGACAGGTGAATCTAAAATTAATGAAGCCTTGTCTGGTCAGCGCCTTGGTGGCATCTACGATAAAATCGCCACTGAAAGCAACCAATTTTTAAACCAGCGATATAAGTACTATTTTACCAACGCAATCAATGTATTACTTCTTGGGGCACTAATTCTCTTGGCAGTAATCATCTTCCGAAAAAAGTAATGGGCAATACATTTGGCAAGCTTTTTAGGCTCACCACCTTTGGTGAGTCGCATGGCAAAGCGCTAGGAGCGATACTAGATGGCTGTCCAGCAGGCTTGGCCCTTGATTTGGAAAAAATCCGGATGGAAATGCAGCGCCGCAAGCCCGGCCAATCCAAAATTACCACCCAACGCAAAGAAGAAGACGAAATCGAATTGCTCTCTGGAGTATTTGAAGGGAAAACCACCGGCACACCCATTGGCATCCTAATTCCAAATGAAGACCAGAAAAGTAAGGACTACGCGCATATCGCAGATGCTTTTCGCCCTTCTCACGCAGATTATACCTACTTCGAGAAATATGGGCACCGCGACCATCGCGGAGGAGGCAGATCCAGCGCCCGCGAAACAGCCGCTCGCGTAGCCGGAGGAGCCATAGCCAAGCAGCTACTCGCCACCAAAGGAATCACGATCCAAGCTTATGTCTCCCAAGTGGGAGAAATCCGACTTGAAACACCCTATACTGCCCTCAACTTGGACTTGGCGGAGGACAATATTGTTCGCTGTCCAGATCCAGAATTGGCAGAAACCATGATTGCCCACATCGACCAAGTTCGCAAGGACCGCGACACCATCGGCGGGATCGTCTCTTGTGTGATCAAAAATTGCCCTCCAGGATTAGGCGAACCTGTATTTGATCGCCTTCATGCAGAGCTTGGAAAGGCGATGTTGAGCATCAATGCAGTCAAAGGCTTTGAATACGGCAGTGGCTTTGAAGGGGTCACCCTCCGGGGCTCCCAGCACAACGATGCCTTTCAACAGCGAGATGGCAAAATTCATACCCTCACCAACCATTCCGGAGGCATCCAAGGAGGCATCAGCAACGGGGAAGACATCTACTTCCGCGTAGCCTTTAAGCCAGTGGCTACTCTCATGCAAGACCAATCTTCAGTCAATACGGCCGGAGAAGCCGTGACTGTCAGCGGCAAGGGCCGACACGATCCCTGTGTGGTCCCCAGAGCTGTCCCTATCGTAGAAGCCATGGCAGCACTTGTAATTGCCGACTACCTTCTCTTATCCAAAACCAATAAACTTGAAGCCCTTTAACCCAACCCAGTTTTGAAAAAAATACCTTTACACACGCAAATTATTATCGGACTGGTTCTTGGTCTGATCTTTGGCCTAGTTTCCATCAAGACGGGAATGCCCAAGTGGATTACCTTGGATTACATCAAACCCATAGGCACCATCTTCATCAATGGATTGAAAATGATTGCCATGCCCCTGGTGCTAGCTTCCTTGATCATCGGCGTATCCAACTTGGGGGATATCTCCAAGTTGAGCCGAATTGGTGGTCGTACGCTATTCTTGTTTTTAGCCACCACTGTGGTATCCATTTCCATCGGCTTGGCACTAGTAAATATATTCAAACCCGGTGCAGCACTTCCTGATTCTACTCGGGAGAACCTCATGGCCTTGTACGAAGGAGATGCCGGCAAGCGCGCAGCATCTGCCTCGCAGTTTCAGGAACAGAGCCCACTACAGCCCTTGATCGACATGGTTCCGCAAAACTTCTTTTTGGCAACTACGGACAATGCAGCCATGCTGCAAGTCGTATTCTTTGCCATCCTAGCGGGCATTGCGCTGCTTCAAATTCCAAGATCAAAAGCCGAACCTGTCATGGCTTTCTTTGACGGATTCAACGAGGTGATTACCCAAATCGTCAACTACATCATGGTTATTGCTCCTTATGGTGTATTTGCATTGATGGCTTCCTTGATTGTGGAAATTGCTGGAGACGATCCCGATTCCGCCCTGACGCTACTTTTGGCTTTGCTCAAATATAGCTTGATCGTCTTGGCAGGTCTTTTCATTGTCATGGTAGTCATGTTCCCACTCTTGCTCAAGTTCATGACCAAGGTTCCAGTGGGTCATTTTTTCCGTGCCATCCGCCCTGCACAGTTGCTCGCCTTTTCTACCAGTTCCAGTAATGCTACCCTGCCTGTAACCATGAAGATTACGGAAGAGGAGCTGGGCGTGTCTGAAAACATCTCCAGCTTTGTGCTTCCCCTAGGAGCCACAGTAAACATGAACGGTACCAGCCTTTACCAAAGTGTGGCCGCCGTATTTATTGCCCAGGCGCTAGGCATGGAACTCACCTTCGGCCAGCAAGTGATGATAGTATTGACCTCCACTTTGGCTGCAGTAGGATCGGCAGGCGTGCCCGGTGCAGGCTTGATCATGCTTATCGTCGTGCTCGAAGCCATTGGTATCCCAGCAGCAGGTATTGCGCTAATCATGGCACCCGATCGAATCCTAGACATGTTTAGAACCGTAGTCAACATTACTGGCGACGTAGTGGTCGCAGCAGTCATCGCCAGCAAGGAAGGCGAAGTTTTGGAAGGCGGCGAAACGGATGCGGACCCTACAGAAAAGGAATAGCATTGCATTCTTTGTTCACAAAAAAAGTCCCGCATCTACGGGACTTTTTTTATGTTCAATAATTTACAACAGGCTTAGTACTGTTTTAAAAAGTCTACCAAGCGCATAAACTCTGCATCCGTGATCGCTGGAAAATTGGCGATTCGAAAACTTGTGGATTTGAGTGGGCCATAGCCTCCCCCGAGCTGCATCCCTTCCTTTTCGGCAGCTTTTTTGACCGCCACAATGTCTTCTTCTGTACCCGAAACCGCAAGTACAGTAGTGCTCCGAGTTGCGGCATTGTCAACGAGCAGGTCAAAGGTTACAGACTGCGATACCGCTTCTTCCAAGGTTGCCATTCGGGTTCTCAATCTCACATCGACTTGTGTAATGGGCTCCATGTCTTTCAACACCCGATTCAGCAGGTAAATCCCCAACACATTGGGGGTATAGTGGGTCTGGTAGCTGGCAGCATTTTCCAACATAAAGCTGAGGCTGTTGTAACGGCCTTTTTCCCCCTTACGGGCTACTTTTTCTTTGGCCTTGCCCGAAAGCAAGAGAATTCCCAAACCTGCAGGCAAGCCGAAGCATTTCTGGACCGACGCATACCATACATCTGCCAACGAAAAATCTAGGGCGATGCCTCCCATGGAAGAGGTCGTGTCCACGGCAATCATCTTGTCGGGATAGCGAGCTACCAGTTCCCTAAGCACGGACATGGGCACCTGAGAGGCATTGGCTGTTTCGTTTTGGGTAATTGCAATCAGGTCGACTTCAGACCCAATTTGCAATTGATCTACTGGTAAGGATTGATTTGCAGCAAGCTTGTGTCCTTGGGTAGAAGGAAGAATATGCTGGGCATATTCAAACCATTTTTTACCAAAGGAACCCGAATACAAGTGGTAGCTGGTTTGCTCAACTAGGGACTGGGAAATGATCTCCCAACTTTCAGTGGCTGAAGAGGTAAAAAGCAAGGTATAGTCAGCAGGAAGGTTCAACTTCTCTCGAAAGAGCTGCTCCGTTTCCCGATACAAATTCATAAATACTGCACTGCGGTGATTGGCACTGAGTATCCCTTCTGCACAGGCATCCTGCAGGTATTGGGGTAGCGCATCGTATACTTTGGAAGGTCCGGGAGCGAAGGTGATCATCGGGTAGCAGTGGTTAGAAAATACTGAACAGCAAGCGCATAGCCTTTCAATCCTAGGCCAGCAATCATGCCCACGCA
>JBEDEY010000147.1:0-7802 GCA_041175425.1 Bacteroidota bacterium
AGCATCATTGCTTCTCGAAGCGGGTATTTCTCCAAATCCTTCCCTTATACCACCAAGGGAAAGACTCCTGACCCTGCCACACTAATTCAAGAGGTTACCAACATCAACTTAGATACTACCATCGTTTTGGATCAGTTGATCCTTGAAAAAGCGATTGTCTTGGAAAACATTTATTACGATTTGGCCAAGGCAGACATTCGTCCAGATGCCGCGGTGGAATTGGATAAATTGGTAAAAATCCTGAAAGACAATCCAGCAATTCGCATTGAGTTGAGCTCGCACACAGATTCCAGATCTGGGGATGAATACAACTTGACCCTATCTCAGCAACGGGCTCAATCGGCAGTAGATTACCTCGTGTCGCAGGGAATAGCGGCAGATCGATTGGTGGCGAAGGGCTATGGTGAAACGCAGCTCCGAATCCAAAATGCCCAAACCGAGGAGGAACACCAAACCAACCGACGAACGGAATTCAAGGTCATTGAGATTAAAGAGAACTAATCTAACTGCTTCCTAAAATTTCATTGCCTCATAAATGAGGTCATGGATTTTGGTACGAATTCCTAAATCAAGTAGGGTGTTGTTTGTAGCAGAAGGATAGACTCGGTTGGAGAGAAAGATATAGGTGAGCTCATTCTCAGGGTCAGCCCAAACACAGGTTCCTGTAAATCCGGTATGTCCGAAAGTACTTTTTGGCGCCAACTTCCCCGCTGATCCTCCTTTTCCCTTTTCAGGTTCGGGCTTATCCCAGCCCCATCCTCTTCTACTTAGTTTGGATTGTCTCTGGGTGAATGCTGCGATGGTTTCGGGTTTGAGTAGGTACACATCCCCGTAGGTTCCCTTATTCAAAAGAAGCTGGAGCACTACCGCCAGGTCCTGTGCAGTACCAAATAAGCCAGCATGACCTGCCACGCCTCCATACATCGCAGCACCTGGATCGTGGACGTAGCCTTGAATTTGCCTTCCTCGAAAAGTCTGATCATTCTCTGTGGGAGCGATTTGTGCCAGTGGTATTTTTTCAAATGGTTTGAACGTAAGCGTTTGTAGGCCAAGGGGGGCGTAAAAATTATCCGCTACAAATTCGTCTAAAGGCTGGTTCACGATGCGTTCGATCACGGCTTGCATGAAGTACATGGTCAGGTCTGAATAGACATAGCCGTAAGGTTTGGGCAATAGCTCGGATTCCACGGTCCATTTCCACAAGCTATCCCGCAAAGCCGTTTGGGCAAACATCTCATTGGATACTGGAAGGGTATAGCCGGCACTGATCGAATCTTTGTAGAAGGAGGGATTCCATTTTCCCGAACTCAGGGTTTTGGTGTAGTGTGGAATAAAAGCTTTCAACCCGGCTTCATGTGCAAGCAGGTTTGAGAGAAGTATGCCACCTTTATTTGTTGCCTTTAACTCGGGGAGGTAATCTCCTAGGGTTTTACTGAGGTCAAGTTCTCCACGGCTATGCAAAAACATCGCGGCAAGCGTGGTAGCGGCTACTTTGGTGACAGAAGCTAGGTCATAGACCGTTTCTGAGGTCACGGGAGCAGACTTTTCGTAATCCAAATGCCCATAGGATCGATCAAAAATGACCGTTCCCGCCTTCGCAACCAAGACTCTGGCTCCAGGGGCTGCTTTGGAGGCAATCATTTCCGCCACTACCCCATCAATTCTATCCAGCTTTTCCCCATTCACTCCTACGCTTTCGGGACTGCCATAAGCCAAGCGGTTGGATGGGGTCAGGAGCCCGCCCACGCCTTGGGTAAACTGTTCACTTACCGTCACTGGCAAGATTCCTTTGGCAGGCTTGGCGCCAAATAAAATCTGGGGTACTAGCTTTTGGGTGAAGGGAGAATTCTCATAGGCAAAGACCACATGCTCCAACCCTTCCAGATACTTGGCTGCATAGACGTTTCCAAAAAGTACCGTCACCACCTTTTGCCTTTTTTCCAAATTACGAATCAACTCTAAGTCTCCTGGTGCGATGCCAAATCCCCGTTGGGGGCTATTGCTGACACCCATCAAGCCCACCACGATCACCTCGTAGTCTTCCAACTGCTTCATCAGGTTGTAGTGTGCGGACTCACCAGAAGCCTTCGCGATCTGAAAGTGGTCTACTTGGGTATAGCGGTTGAGGTAGTCACTGAATTCCGCACCCGAACCGCCAATGCTTAGGCTGGCGATTTTGTTGAGATCTAACTGGCCTAAGGGGAGTAGGTCTCCCTTGTTTGCTGCTACCGTGATGGCTTCGCTATAGAGTTTTTCGATGACCTCCGAGGTAGCTGTGGTAGTCAGGCGATCTGCAATGTTGTAGGTGTCGAGTGGAGTAAATGAATGGAGGCCCGCCCAATACTTGGCTTTCAGGACCTTTTTTACCCGTCGGTTGATTTCTTCTTCGCTGATTAGCCCCTGAGCCACAGCATCTAGAATAAGGGCCTTTGCCTCGGCCACATCATCAGAATGCAAAAGGATGTCGTTGCCAGCAAGTAGTGCCTGCAACTCTACTTCTCCTGGTTTACTGCGGTTGGCTACCCCTTCCATGTTTAAGGCATCGGTAAAAATCAAGCCCTGAAAATTCATCTGCTGCTGCAATAAATCGGTAACAATGGGTTTGGATAGGCTAGTGGATAGGGAAGATCCTTGATTGAGGCTAGGGACATTCAAGTGGGCCACCATGACAGACATCAAGTTTTCTTTGAATAGCTCTTGGTAGGGATACAGGTCTACTTCCCAGATTCTTTTTTCTTCATGAGCAATCAAGGGGAGCGTAAAGTGACTGTCTGTTTCGGTGTCTCCATGCCCAGGAAAATGCTTTGCATTGGCAAGGACTCCATTTTCCTGAAGCCCTTTCATGTAGGCCACGGCCCGTTGGGTAACTCGATTTTTATCCTCCCCAAAGGCTCGAAAGCCGATCACCGGGTTTTCGGGATTGGAGTTGACATCTACTACGGGGGCAAAATTGACATGCATGCCCAGAACCTTAAACTGTCGGGCGATTTCTGCACCCATTTCCTGAACCAAGTTGGGATCTGAGATGGCCCCAAGGGTCATGGCTTTTGGAAAATTGAGGGTAGAATCCAGTCGCATCCCGATTCCCCATTCGGCATCCATCGCAATCATCAAGGGGGTCTTGGCTTGTGCCTGGTAGTAGTTGGTCAGTCGGGCTTGTCGGTTAGGCCCTCCTTGAAAAAAAATCAAGCCACCTAAATTTTCTTTTTGGATCAACGCACTGATCTCATTCACATGTCGCTGATCCTTATTGGAATAAGCCGCTACCATAAATAGCTGCCCTAGGCGTTCTTCAAAGGTGAGTGCATGAAACACACTATCTACCCAAAGCTGTTGGTGATCGGATCCTTTTGTTTCCAATGAGTCCTTGTGCACCTCAGCAGAAACCTGCTTAGTTGGAAAAAAAACTCCCAATAACAGGATCCAGAGTAGGTTGAGCAAATGCAGTGTTCTCATGGAATAGAATACATTTAATTCTGTATTTTTACCTAAATTTACCCAGTGATTTAGGGCTTTTTAGGTTAACTAAAGGCTTTCATCTCGACTTAGTCTCCAAAAAAAGACCCGAGGATTCAAGTTACAAAAGTTTGTAAAACTTCAACTCGACTTTGGAATTTTCTGAGGACTAAAAACCAAAACCCAAGAAGGTAACCCACCCCAAGGATAAGAATTCCAAGTACTGTTTTCGAAAAACTGAAAAAGCATGAAACTCCCTTCCATATTTAAGACTGCCTCTCACCAGCGTTTTTCTATCAAGCCTAGGTACTACGATCCAATCAAAGAAGAGATTGAAGAGCGTACTTCAAGAATAAAAAAGGAGCTTGAGCAAGAGGGATTGATTGAGCCGGAAGAGGCTGGAGGTTCCGAGTTTCCAAGGAGATCAGCGATGAAAGGCTCATTTTCTACTTATCGAGGAATGAAGACTCGAGACACTTCTGTTTTCAATTCCACTGGAATAATCCGCACCCTGCTTTTTTTGGGCATGGTCGCTGCGGCATTTGGATACATTTACATTGGTCCCTCCATTTTCACTTACCTGAGCTATGTGGCTATTGGTGGAGGAGGATTTTATTTTTTACTGAAATTCCTCAAAAAAAGGAAAAATGCCTGATTACATTCAGCTTCTTCCCGATGCGATTGCCAACCAAATTGCAGCTGGTGAGGTAGTTCAACGTCCAGCTTCAGCGCTCAAAGAGTTGCTCGAAAATGCTGTTGATGCTGGAGCCACACAAATTCAGGTAGTCGTCAAAGATGCAGGGAAGCAGCTGATTCAGGTGATTGACAACGGAAAAGGAATGTCCCCCACCGATGCGCGCATGAGTTTTGAGCGGCATGCTACTTCTAAAATCCGTACTGCTCAAGACCTATTTGCCATTCGCACCTTCGGTTTTCGAGGAGAAGCCATGGCCTCAATCGCCGCAGTGGCGCAGGTCGAACTCAAAAGCAGAACTGAGGATGCTGAAGTCGGTTCCTTGATTCATATTGAAGGTTCAGAAGTTAAAAAACAGGAGCCTGTAGCGGCACCTGTAGGCACTTCAGTGGCCATGAAAAACTTGTTTTTCAATGTGCCTGCTCGAAGGAATTTTTTGAAGTCCAACCCCGTAGAAATGCGGCATATCGTGGATGAATTTCAACGCGTAGCCCTTTCCTATCCAGAAATAGCCTTTTCCTTGTATCAGCAAGATTTGGAGACCTACAACTTGTTGCCTGGCAAACTTAGCCAGCGCATCGTAGGGCTCTTTGGAAAAGGAATTCAAAATCAGCTCGTTCCCTGTGAGGAAGAAACTACCCATCTCAGCATCAAAGGGTATGTAGGCAAACCGGAGTACGCCAAAAAAACGAGGGGCGAACAATTTTTCTTCGTCAACAATCGCTACATCAAAAGTAGCTACCTCCATCATGCAGTTCACACCGCTTTTGAGGGCTTGATACAATCGGATCAACACCCTTTCTATGTGTTGTTTTTGGAAATTGATCCTGCGACAATCGATATCAACGTCCATCCAACCAAGACCGAAATCAAGTTTGAAGACGAGCGGACCATCTACGCAATAATCCGTTCGGCAGTTAAGCAGGCTTTAGGAGCCCATCAGGTTATGCCGGCACTGGATTTTAGCATGGATGTCAATTTTCAAGAAAATTGGACCACCAATCCGCAAGTGTCTGTAGATGTGGACCGTGAATACAGCTACAAAACCTACAATACTCCTGAGTTTCAGCGAGCCTCTGTTTCAGGATGGGAGCGACTATTTGAAGGGGACGTACCCCAATCCGTTTCCCAAAAATCTCCTGGTTTGGGGGATGATGACCAAGAGCTGCTCACTTTTCCAAGTAGGGCTTCCGCAGGGGAGGTTTCCATGGCATTGCAGCAGGAAGCCGGTGCTGGAACAGGAACAACCTTTCAAGTAGAGCGAAGTTATATCGTGGCCCAAATGTCTACGGGGCTACTTATCGTCGATCAGCAACTGGCACATGAGCGGATCCTCTACGAGCGCTACCTCAAGCAACTGCAAACGACACAAGGAGCTTCGCAGCAATGCTTGTTTCCGACGGTGCTGACCCTGAATCCAGCAGACTTTGCCTTGGTGATGGATATGCTCCCCGAATTGGTAAGCCTTGGCTTTCTAGTCGATGAGTTTGGCAAAGACACGGTAGTCATCCGAGGGGTGCCCGCAGAGACGCAAGTAAAAAATGAAAAGGAACTCTTTGAAGGATTGATTGAGCAGTATAAAAATTTTAAAAACGAGCTTTCCCTAGATAAAAAAGAAAATCTTGCCCGCTCGCTAGCCAAAAGATCCTGCCTCAAGAAAGGACAAAAGCTGGACGCACAAGAGATGGAAACCTTAGTTGGGCAGCTTTTTGCTTGTCCAAACCCAAATTATTCCCCTTCTGGAAACAAAACCTTCGTGAAATTGGATTTAACTAGCATTCACGCCTTCTTCGCAAAATAATATGTTTAGAAACATCACGCCGGTCGTCAAAAATCTATTGCTGATCAACATCGCTGTTTTTTTGGTAGCCACCTTTGTGTTCCCTTCTCTGGACCAATGGTTTGCCCTCTACAATATCCAGAGTACCTATTTCAAGCCTTTCCAATTTCTCTCCTACATGTTCATGCATGCCGACTTTTGGCATCTATTCAGCAACATGTTTGGGCTACTGATTTTTGGTCCCCTGTTGGAACAGTTTCTCGGCCCCAAAAAACTTTTTATCCTGTGGATGGTCTCTGGTATGGGAGCAGGAGTACTCTACTCTGGCTATACCTTGGTGCAGTACCGCACGATGGAGGAGAAGGTATTGGCTTTTGAAGCCAATCCCGATCCGGAGTATTTTAACCGCCTAGTGATCGAGAATCGGAGCTATTTCTCCCCTGAAGTGTTTGATTTTGTGGATCAGTACAGCAGAAATCCAGAGGATCCGAACCATATTGAGCGAGCAGAAGAGACCTTGGACACCATCTTGAGGCTGCAAGTAAACCAGCCCATGGTCGGTGCTTCAGGAGCACTATTTGGGATATTGATTGCTTTTGGCATGTTGTTTCCCAATACCCAACTCTTTCTCTTATTTCCCCCCATACCGATTAAAGCGAAGTACATGGTGCTATTCTACGGGCTCTATTCGGTGTACAATGTGCTGTTGACAAGTCCTACGGATAACGTGGCCCACTTTGCGCACCTCAGTGGTCTGGTGGTCGGAGCAATCCTAGTTTACTTCTGGAAAAAAAATAGAAATAGCTTCTACTGATATGTACTCAAGCTTTTGGGATAATTTAAAAAACGCGTTTAACCGTCGGGACAATAGCTTATACAAGCTAATGGCCATCAACCTGATTGCCTTTTTTATCCTGTTGATTTCGCGTGTAGTCCTGACGCTTAGCGGCTTTGGAGAAGTCTACAAAGAAGGACTGAAATGGATCATGATGCCCGCGTCTTTGCCTACGCTAGCCAAACAACCTTGGTCTATCTTCACCTACTTCTTTTTGCACGAGGGGCTTTTTCATATCCTGTTCAACCTGCTTTTCCTCTACTATTTTGGACTCCTCATCCATCAGTATTTAGGGAGTAGGAAGCTGACCAACTTGTACATTCTGGGTGGAGTATTTGGAGCAGGTTTTTACGTGTTGATGTACAACATTGCTCCTTACTTTTCAGGGGCAGTGGACACCTCTTTCATGCTGGGAGCTAGTGCAGGAGTATTTGCTGTGGTGGTAGGTGCGGCTACGCTTGCGCCACAAACTACTTTTGTGCTTTTGCTTTTTGGCCCAGTCAAAATTGTCTACATCGCGGCCTTTTATGTGCTTCTTTCTTTTGCCAATTCTATTGGTGAAAATGCCGGTGGAGAAATCGCCCATTTGGGTGGTGCTATGCTTGGCTTCGGCTATATCTTCTTGTTGCGAAAAGGCTGGGACTTGGGTATTCCCATACAAAAAGTGGGGCTATTTTTCGAAAATTTGGGCACCAGACGCGCTCCGAAAGTAAGTTACAGAAGAACTTCCTCCCCCAAACCAAGCAGTACAAATCCAGCGAACAAGGAAACGCTTACCCAAGAGGAGGTGGATAAAATCCTTGACAAAATTGCCGATAAGGGATACGAGGGACTCACGAAGGAGGAAAAAAGAAAGCTTTTTGAATACAGTAAGAAGTAAGTGTCGAAAAACCACGGTCAACGGTTCACAGTCCACGGCCTACCTAATTGAACTTCAAACCTTTTCTGCTTTGGTTGGGGGTGGAGAAGCGGAAAATTGCAGTCTGTCAATACTTCACGGTCCACAGCAGAGTCGTGATCTGACTGGGTTTAGCATC
>JBEDEY010000148.1:0-7046 GCA_041175425.1 Bacteroidota bacterium
TTATGGATACCAATTCCCATTGGATCAGCCAGGAATTGGATGCTGTAGGGGTACGGGTGGTCCGAAAAACCACCGTCGGAGACAATCGGACAGATATCCTAACCGCATTTGAAGAGGCATCCAAGCGAGCTGACCTGATCCTTATTACTGGAGGCCTCGGTCCCACCCAAGACGACCTGACCAAGCCCCTGCTTGCCGAATACTTTGGTTGCGACATCGTCGAAGTCCCCGAAGCAGTAGCGGCGGTATCCTCCTATTTCTTGCGTCGGGGTCGGGAGATGACTCCCCTCAATATCCTTCAGGGGCACCTCCCTTCCTGCTGTACCTACGTTCCTAACCCGGTCGGTACAGCTCCAGGGATGTGGTTTGAGCAGAAAGGATGCTACTGGATGTCCATGCCCGGAGTGCCCCACGAGATGAAGAAGCTGGTCAAGGACTTTGTGCTACCCAAGCTTACCCAGGTGTTTGACCTTCCTGTGATCTACCACAAGCTGGTCAAAACAGCCGGCATTGGCGAATCTTGGTTGGCCGACCTGATCAAAGACTGGGAAAATGCATTGCCTCCACACATTCGATTGGCCTATTTGCCCTCCCTAGGACATGTCAAACTGCGCCTTACTGCCTTTGGCACCAATAAAGAACAGCTTCAACAGGAAGTGGCCGCGCAGATTCAAGCTGTATTGCCACAGATCGAAAAGTATGTCTACGGCTACGACGAAGAAACCTTGGAAACTGCCATCGGCAAACTTTTGAAGAACGCAGGGAAAACTTTAGCTTTAGCTGAAAGTTGCTCGGGAGGATACGTCTCCCACCTGATCACCGCCGTGCCTGGCAGCTCTGCTTACTTTCAAGGGTCGGTAGTTCCCTACCACAATGCCTTCAAGGAACAACTCTTGGGGGTAAGCCCTGAAACCCTAAGTACCCATGGAGCAGTGAGTGAAGAGACTATTGAAGCCATGGCCAAGGGAGTTCGCGCGCTATTCCATGCAGACTATGGGCTTGCGAGCTCTGGGATTGCAGGGCCCGACGGGGGCACAGAAGACAAACCCGTTGGGACAGTATGGATCGCTTGTGCAGGTCCAGAGGGAGTGGAAACTAGAAAATTACAATTGACTCAGGACCGAATGCTCAACATTCAATTGACAGGAGTGGCGGTACTGAATTTATTTAGAACCTGCTTTCTCCCAAAGCACAAATAAAATTTTATAAAAAGGATTTGGGAAGCAGTTCAATAAAATTTAATTTTAAAACTTGAAAATAAACCCAATTAAATTACAAAGATCAACATGGCAAGTGTAGAAATGCTCATGCCCAAGATGGGCGAAAGTATCATTGAAGGCACCATCCTTACTTGGCTCAAGAAGGAAGGAGATTCCATTGAAGCAGATGAATCTGTGTTGGAAGTAGCTACCGACAAAGTAGATACTGAAGTTCCTGCCACGCATGGGGGTATTTTAACCAAGATTTTAGCCAAAGAAGGCGATGTGGTGGCTGTTGGCACTGCCATTGCCATCATCGAAATCAATGCAGAGGCATCCAACGATGCTCCTGCGGCACCTTCCGCACCCAAAGCGGATCTGGTACAAGCTGCGCCGGCTTTGACTGCTAGCCTAGTGGCTACTGCTGAACCAACACACCAAGAATCAACCGCAGACGGAAGATTCTATTCTCCCCTAGTCCGAAGCATTGCAAAAGAAGAAGGGATTTCTGCGGATGAACTTTCGCGCATCCCGGGTTCGGGTGCTGAAGGCCGTGTGACCAAGCAAGACATGTTGGACTACCTTGCTTCCCGAAGCAACGGCAGTTCTAAAAAGACTGAAACTACCAAGACTCCTCCCTCGATCTCTCAGCCCAAAGCTGCACCAAGTCTGACGGGTGGTGATGAACTCATCGAAATGGACCGCATGCGCAAAATGATTGCGACACGCATGGTGGAATCCAAGCGGATTTCTGCCCATGTCACCTCCTTTGTAGAGGCAGACATGACCAATATTGTCCTTTGGAGAGATAAAAACAAGGAAGCCTACAAAGCCAAGTATGGAGAGGGCATCACATTTACTCCTTTCTTTATCGAAGCAGTAGCCAAAGCCATTCGGGACTTTCCGATGATCAATATCTCCGTAGAGGGCGACCATATTCTAAAGAAGAAGGACATCAACATAGGCATGGCAGTCGCTTTGCCGTCAGGGAATCTGATTGTACCTGTGATCAAGAATGCCGACCAACTTACCATCGTCGGTTTATCCAAAAAGGTCAATGACCTAGCCAATCGGGCGCGCAACAACAAGCTGACTGCTGACGATGTCACCGGCGGTACCTATACTGTATCGAATGTGGGTTCCTTCGGGAATATCATGGGCACACCCATCATCCCACAGCCGCAAGTTGCCATCTTGGCCATCGGAGCCATCGTCAAAAAACCAGCTGTAGTGGAAACGCCTACGGGAGATGTGATCGCGATCCGACACAAAATGTTCCTTTCCCACTCCTACGACCACCGCGTGGTAGATGGATCGCTGGGAGGTATGTTTGTACGACGGGTAGCGGATTACTTGGAAGAGTTTGATTTGGAAACGGCATTGTAAGCTGGTCAACAGACGACAGTCCACGGTCCACTGCAGACTTAATTGAACTTCAAGGATTGTAATTGACAGGTAAAACCCTAGAATTTATTAAGTAAAAAATCCCCCAAGGAGTGATTCCACTTCTTGGGGGATTTTTCGTTGGTGATTAGCTGCATTTTCAACCCCAATCAATGAAAATAAGTTTTGAGACCCAATTAAATCGGCTGTGAACGGTGGACTGTTAACTGTTAGCGATCACTCTTTGCCTGAACCTTCAACTTCTGGTAATAGTGCTCCAATTTGCCTGCAAGCACCGCCAAGCGTAGGGGTTTGGTCAGGTAATCGTTCATCCCAACCTCCAATGCCTTATTCTGATCATCCTCAAAGGCATTTGCAGATAGACCAATGATGACAAGCGACTCTTTACCTGGTATTTTTCGAATCTCCTCCGTCGCCTCCATCCCATTCTTTACTGGCATCTGTACATCCATAAAAACCAAATCAAACTCCTGCTCCCGCACCTTGTCTACTGCTTCTTGCCCATTCTTGGCTACCTCAAAGGCAAAACCCAGTTGCTGGAACATCAGCCCCATCAATTGAAGATTCAATTCGTTGTCTTCTGCTACTAGAATTCGGAGTGGAAATGTTTCTCCCAAATCTCGTTTGAACTCCACCGAAAACACTTCTTTGGGTTCAATCTTGTGTTGCGCAAGCATGCGCTTGGCCAATACTGAAAAACGAAAAGTGGCACCCTTTCCAGGCTCGCTGCTTACCTCCAGTTCACCTCCCAAAAGTTCAACCATCTTTTTGGCAATAGCCAATCCCAAGCCCGTGCCTTGATAGGATCGGGTAGCAGAGCTCTCCACTTGAAAAAATGGTTTGGTCAACCGAAGTAAATTTTCTTGAGAAATGCCTATTCCCGTATCAGACACGCTGTAATGCAGCATGAGCAACTCCTCTGTAAGCTCCTCTTGGCTGAGGGCCACATTTACCTCCCCTCCATCTGGAGTAAATTTGAGCGCATTGCCAACCAAGTTCAATAGGATTTGGTTGATTTTGTCGCGATCCGCTTCTACCACTAGGTGAGGGCCTATTTCCTCCTGCAACTGCAACAAAATGCCTTTCTTTTGTGCCAAAGCACCCATAATCTCCAGTTGCGTCTGCACCTCAGGTACCGGAGCAAAGATGAGGGCATGAATATCTACCTTGCCTGCCTCAATCTTGGAGTAATCCAAAATATCCCGAATGATACTCAGCAAAGAGCTACCCGAATTTTTGATGATCTCCAGGTACTGCAACTGCACCTGATCCAATTGGGTGCTTTCGAGCAGGTCAATAATTCCAAGTAGTCCGTTCAATGGGGTTCGGATTTCATGGGACATGTTTGCCAGAAATTCCGATTTAGATCGATTGGCCTGGTCTGCTGCCCGCATGGACTCAAGGAGACCTTTCTCCCAAATCTTCTGACTCGTGATGTCCTTGGAAATAGAAATCATCTGTTGGGCATCCAAAGGGAAAAATCGTATTTCGAAGTAGCGCTTTTCACCCGAGACTGCGTCCATCCTACTGACATTCGCAGTTTGAAGCGTTCCGCTGTTTCTTGCCTCAGCGAATGCAGCCTCCAAGGCAGGCGCTTGATCTGAAGGAACGCTTTCTTCCAGTGTTTTTCCTATCAACTCCTGAGCAGCGCCATGAAAATCATCTTGCGCTTGTACATGGAAATCTAGAATTCTACCTGCATTGTCGTAGATAAAAATTTTATCAGGAAGGTTATTGATCAGCGATCGAAGTCTATTCTCACTTTGGACAAGTTCCATTTTAGCCTGGTAGGATTGAGAGATATCGGTGCAAATCCCAAGTCCAATGTCAAAAAGCCCCTGCTTATCGAGAATGATTTTTTCAAAAATTCGGATCCGTATTTTTCTACCATCTTTTCGAAAAAGATCGTATTCCAAATCTAAATATTCTTTTTTCTCTACAAAAGCCTTCTTAATCTCCCTCCTAACCTGCAAAACCAAGGGAACAGTGGAGCTATCGTTGAAGGCCTTCATGAATTCCTGCTTGGTATAGCCCAAGACTTCTTCCACTTCATCACTGGCCCGAATAATCTCACCCTTGTAATTGTGAAAAAACACAAAGCCATGCAATTCCTTGAGGAGCAAATTTTGCTGATCAAAGAGTTCCGTCACCTCCTTGTATCGCTCCTCTCTAGTCTTGGTATACTCCAGGTAATTTTTAACAGAAATCACGAAAATTGACAAGAGAATGACCATAATCACGATCATACCTACAAACAATAAAAAATAGGTTTGGTAGAATCCCGAACGAAGGTCATCCAAGGGCAATACAATCACCAAGCCCATGTGATGCACCAAGTCTCCAAAAGAGAGGGGGTATTGTGACAATACACCATTTACGACCACTCCCTCTTGTTGCCAAGTGACCGGGTGCAAACCCTTGACACCTTGGTACATCTCTTTTTTGATCCCATCAAATTCGGCAATCTCCACTTCCTTGAGGCGAGGAAGACTGGGAGACCCAATATCAATCAATTTCCCATCCAAATACAAAAAACTACCTCCATTGGGCACCTGGTAAAAATTCTCGAGATACTCTTGTGCAAACCCAGCGAGGGTAGTCGAAAAAAGAATCCGATGCCCCATTTTTCCTTCCACCAGCAATTGTGGCTTCAGTGAATCCAATGGAAAATGATCCACCGGAGTTTGGATAAAATCATTCCGCTTGGTATACACATACTGCGTAATTACCTGTTGCGGATCTACGACCCACAAGGTATCTACTAGACGTGGAAATGAAGTCAACATTTTTCGGGTTAGTTTACCCACTTCATCCTGCCTACCCTTGGATTCATGCTCCTCTAATTCGGATAAAAACACTTTGGACTCTTCTTCAAAGCGATCCAATTCATTTTCTAAACCCCTACCTGCCAAGTCCGTCTGCTGTCCCAAAAAATCTTTTCGTCGATCTACTTGTGCGGAATAGATGGCACCAAAAAAACTGACCCCCACCAGCAAGATGAGGAGGATCAGCAAAACCCCAAGAATCAGGGAAATTTTAAAGCCTCGATCGGAAAAATTCTTTTTCATGCTCATTTAGGCAGCATAATTTCCAACAGATACCAATCTACTTGAGAAAAAGCATGTCCCAAGACGCGGGACATCCGGGCATCCTGAACAAAATCAAAATGGGTGTTTTTATCGACCAAGATCGCTTGAGCCATCTGTCGAACTTCCCCATTCTTGCTTCGTGAAAGGTTAAAATCTGCACCTCTAAAGTTATCCATCTGTATGGTTTCTCGATACACATGGTTTTTTAGCAAAGGCATCCCCAACAATTCGATGGCTTCAGATTTACCTCCTATGATATCTCCATTTCCATTCACCAACACAAAATACCCATCCACAGCATCCAAATAGCTGTCAATCGCATCACCAATACTTAAATCTATGCCAATCACAGTCGAGAGCTCCTCCCCTGCATACACCGGTCGGACCAGCGAAAATATCCATCCCTTCCCTGCTGGATCTACATAGGGCTCGGGAATCCAAACAGTGCCTTTGGAAGGATTATTTTTCAAATCTGCTTCGTAGTAAAAATTGAATTCGGTCACATCCACATTTGGATCTACAATATTTTTGGCATCAAAAGCCGGATAAATGCGGCTAGCCCCCAAGGAAGAATTGGAGTAGATCTGGATGGCCTTTGGATTTTTTTGCATGAACCCAGCAAATACGCTGTCCATGGAATGGGTAAGCCGAAGCAATTCTTCCGCCTTCTTTCGATCTGTACTGGAATTGAGAATCACCAAGGTGCTCAAGGTAGGATCCTGCCCGGGAAGATTGGTCGAAAAGGCGCCCTCCATCGTGTATTTGGAAGGAACAGGAGTTCCCAGGATGGAATCTCGTTTTTGCAGGAGGTATTCGTTGTAGTCCGTTATCTGCTCCAACTCAGCCCGCAAAGTACCCATTTGAAGTTCAATTTCGGAGACCAGACCTTCCAATTTGGAAAAATCTTCTTTTTCTGGAGCACGTACCCCTGATTGACAAGAGAACAAAATCACAGCAAAAAACAGGAGGAACAGAGGGGATAAAAATTTCATAGGCTGAATGGTTTATAAAAATGAATTATAAGATTATCCGCAATCATGCCAGAGACTCAGTTTGCCCGTTAATCACAACGGATAATCGTCCACAGACCACGGTCAACAGTCGACAGCTCACCTAATTGAACCTCAAACTTTTTATTTAACTAGTTAATGGTGAAAAAGCGGATAAATCAGAATTAATACAATACTACTTGTCACGATAGCGGTCAATATATTAGTTTGAAGACCTACAGTCGATAATTTAGGGTCGATAGCAGCTACCCATTCTTAAATTATTTGCTCACCTTCAACGAAAACAGGCACTATTTCCTATATACTGCTAGAAAAATACTATTTATTTTTTGATTATTTACATT
>JBEDEY010000149.1:0-6330 GCA_041175425.1 Bacteroidota bacterium
CCTCCTTGGCAAAATACCAGAATGCCATTCCTACGGTCATCTCAAAGAAACTGGGTTGAAGCTCATCCAAAAAGGCTTTGTTGTTGGCCACAAATTCAACCACCCCTTCTTCGGTGATTTCCTTGCCATCAATCCGAATTCGTTCAGTAAAGGAATGGAGGTGAGGAGACGTGTAAAGTCCTGTTTTATAACCTGCAGCTTGGAAAACAGCAGCCAAGGCATGAGAGGTACTTCCCTTTCCATTGGTCCCTGCAATATGAATCGTTTTGAAAGTGTCTTGCGGGTTGCCCAGGTGAGCACAGAGGGAAATGGTATTGGTCAAATCTGCTTTGTAAGCAGAAGCCCCTACCCGTTGAAACATGGGTAAGGCATTAAAAAGGTAATCCAATGTTTCTCCGTAAGTCATGCTAATCCACCTTGATCACAAACGTGATTTTCCCTGTTGAAAAATCCGCTGCTGCAGCCCCAGATTTTTTAAAATTGAGTTGGTTGACTACTTGGCGATAATAAGCCAATACTGCATTGGATACATTATACTCTTCGGTTATCGCTTGGACGACTTTTCCTGAGCTATCCACGGTGATTTTGAATACGATTTTACCATTTCGAGTGGATACTCGGTCGTTGATCGCTGGTCTGGAAGCAAAATCCCAACCTGCCAGATCTAAACTATACCCAGCACCTCCTGCGGCACCATTACCTGTACCGGAAGGAGTGCCTTGATCACCTTTGGTATTGGAAGTCCCTTGACCTGTAGAAGCACTTGAAGTGGCACCCTTTCCGGACTTTCCTCCAGCTCCAAAAAGTGCCCGCTGATCCACTTTGGGTTGCTCCACTACTTTTGTATTTACTTCTTTCTGTTCTTCCTTTGCTGGCGCAGAAGTCGCTGTGGTTTCTCCTTTGATGGGAGAAGGCTGTGTACTTACGGCTTGGTAGGTACTTGGCTTGGAGGAAGTAGTTTTGGGCGTCGTTGTAGCGACTGCTTGTTGCGTGGGTGTCACCTCACCAGGAGCAGGTGCCTCGACCGCTGTGGTTTCAGAAGTGGTAGCTGGTAGTTGGGACTGATCTCCAGCACCAAGGTCTGAAAACCCCAAGTTCAACTCCATTCCATAGGTTGGTTTTGGAGGATCGGGTTGCTCCCAAACCACAATAAAATAAAATGCAAGAAACAGCAACACCTGAACTCCAATGGTGATTAGTGCCGATTGGATTCGGCTTTTTTGCTCGAGTGAATTGGAGTTCACACCTACCATCAATTGTAGGGTTTAGTCGCTATAGATACATTGGCACCCAGCCCTGCAGCGATGCCTCCAATTTCAACTAAATATTCTACAGGTACCTCCTTGTCCAAATGCAAGACTACCTGACCTTTTTTTCCCTCCAACAAAGGTGTGAGCACGGATTTGAGTTGATCTCTTGTTACCAACTGATCGTTGACCGAAAACTGCAGGTCTTTGGTAACCGATACGGTTACTTCCTGCATCACAATATCGGAAGTTTCACTCGAGGGCAAATTCACCGACAAACCTGAAGGAGTGATAAAAGAGGAGGTAAGCATGAAAAATATCAGCAACAAAAAGATGATGTCCGTCATGGAGGACATGCTGAAGGAAGCGTCTACTTTATTTTTCTGCTGCAATCCCATCGCTATTTGTCCTGAAGAAGATCGATGAATTCAATAGAAGTGTACTCCATGTGGTGTACCAATTTGGATACTTGGGTGACCAAATAGTTGTAACCCAAGTAAGCGATAATTCCAACTACCAAACCTGCGGCCGTAGTGATCATCGCTTCGTAAATACCAGAAGAAAGCAATTTGGGGGACACCATGCCATCTTCTTGTGCAATAGAGATAAATGCTTGAATCATCCCCGTTACCGTGCCTAAAAATCCAATCATCGGAGCAGCACCTGAGACTGTCGCCAAAACCCCTAAGTTTTTTTCCAACTTGTAGATTTCCAATTTCCCCACATTCTCGATCGCTACTTCAATATTTTTCAAAGGTGAACCAATACGGTCTATCCCTTTGGATATCATGGCTGCTACAGGTGTATTTTCACCTGCACAAAGCATTTTTGCTTTTTCAACCTGTCCATTTTGTACCAAGATCTTTACTTGATCCATCAAACTCCCTGGAGTTTTGGAAGCCTTTCGGATTACCAATAGCTTCTGGATGAATATGAAAATCGCCAATACGAACAATACGTAAAGTGGAATCATCATGTAGCCACCCTTGATCAAAAGATCCAAAAGCCCAATGGACTGACTGCTAGCTGCTACTGCAGCTGGAGCAGCGGTTACAGAATCAATAGCAATTGTTTGTAATAAAATCATGGTCAAAATTTCAGTATCCAATATCCATTTGATTGTTGTGCTTTCAACTCAGTAAGCTTGTTGGAAGCTTCATTCCATGAATTGAATGATCCAACTGCCAATCTATAGTTTGTGCTCCCTTCATAAGGATAAATCATGTAGTATTCAGCAAACTTATTGCCTGTTTTCTGAATAAAACGATCTGTTTCTTCCTCAGTTCCAAAGCTACCTATCACCAAGAAAAACTTCGTTCTTCCTTCCTTTTGGGTTACTCGGGTAATCATTGATTTCGTTGCAATTGATGTGCCAGAAGTAGTAGCAACTGGAGGTAACTCGGAATTAGCACTCCCAATAGAATCTTGAACCGGAAGCGAATCCACAGCTGCTAGTGCTGAGCTATCCACTTGAGGTTTTTGAGGTACTGAAGTAATCGGCGGCGTTACAGCAACTTCTACATCCCCTTCAAAGGGTTCCTGATTGATTTTAAGTTGAAATACGATTACTGAAACTGCTCCAATAAATGCAAATACAACCACCCAAACCCATGTTTTGGATTTCTTTTCCACATTCTTAACAGGAGGCTTCGGCGCTTCAACTGGTCTACTTGGCTTTGTTTCTTTTTTCTTTTCTCCTGTAGCGACGGGCGGAGCCTTTGGTAGTTCCTCAACAGGAGCAGGCGCTGAAACCTTTGTTTCTTTTGCCTTAGACTTTGATTTAGAAAGTGGGCTAATTTCTACAAAAGGGAGACCAAAATCCTTGGGATCTGACCACTGTTTGGGATTCGATTCTTTTTCTGCCATGGTGCTATTGAGAAGATACGAAACTAACTTAAAACTAGGTAAAGCCCAACCCTAGGCATTGGTAAATTAAAATTTGAAACTCAGCCCTCCAACTCCTTGAATTCCACGCACTGGATAGTTCATCCAACGCATGTTATTTCGATTCAATAAGTTGGCTCCATTGGCAAACACTGCTAAACGGGAATTAATTTGATATTCCAAATTGACTTGCAGGTCAACCACTACAGGCAATTTGACCACCTCAGCTTGCGTGGGTAAGGTATCTATCTGTCCCAAACCCCTTGCCTTCATGCCTCCTAAAACTTGGAGATTGGCCTGCAAAGAAAAGTTCTTGAATGGGGCAATTCTATGGTTCATGCTTGCCGTCCAAGTAGGTCGATGCCAAGCAGTTTGCAGTGTACTTAAGTTGTAATGGAAAAAATCAAGCTGGGTAGTTACCTTATATTTTTCGGTAACTGAAAATTCCACATCTGAGTTAAATTGAAGTACCGTAGCCTGCTGATCATATACCAGTTCAAACCTAGAAGTATCAGCATAGGAATTGACAAAGAAATGAAGATTGGACTGCCGACGAACAGCCAAGCCTGCACGATACACCAGTTTATCTGTTGCGAGCCCCTCTACCCCTGCCGCAAACTCAAATGAAGTCACCGTATTCAACAACTGATCACTGGGTCCTAGGAAAGGATTTTCTTGAACAAAACTTCGGTAGGTATTGCGCTGAACATCACCAGAAATAGCAGCATTCACCTGAAGATTTTCTGAAACCTGATAGGTTGATTTTAGTACTGGAAAAATGCGAATCCCTGGTTTACTTTCTGCTACTGAATCATTATCAGAAACCAAGACAACTCCAGCAGAGAAATGGAAATCACCATATTCATAGTGCCCTTCAGGTCGAATTGAAAAATAGTTTCGGTTGAGGTCATACTTTAGGTCTTCTGTAGCAGTCGTAAAGTACGAAACCCCCAAACTAGCCTTCATTTCTTTGGATGGCCTAAATTCTCCTTTTCCTTCAAATCCAAGTTCCTGCTCCCGCACTGCATAACTATCTCTGAATCCTCTCAGAACGATTTCCCCAGCATATCCGATACGACCCACTTTGTCTAAGTCACGGATCCCCAACTTTAAATCTCCATGTAGTTGCTTGTTCGGAGAAAAATAGGAACCAAAATCCACATTTGGAGGGATTACAAAGCCTAAGTCTCGACCATAAAAGGTGTAGGCATCTCTTTTTAGATCCAGGGAAGAATACAATTCCGATTCATCCAAAAAGTAACTTACATCTCCAGCTAGTTCGGTATGTGATTCTTTACTTTCCTCATCCATCCAGCGAACTGGGCCTTTTCCAAAACTCTGGTGGTAGAATTTTGTAGCATATTGCCATTCAGAGGATTGAGCAGACAGGTAGCGCCCTTCAATCAAAGGAGATAAAAAGTTGCCGTAGCCTAATCGAACCCATCCTGGATACAAATCCAATTTGGGAGCTTCCCATTCTTTTTTGGCAGGCTCTGCCTGAATTTCCGAAGCAGGAACGGCTAGAAAAAATGGCAGAACTGGGAAGGTGAGCGAGCCCAAAGCTTTGGGCTGAGGCAATGCAGGCATTTTCTCGAAACTTCGGATCTGCTTGGGCAATCGGATTTCTCGATCTTTTTGAATCACAAACACTTGATCTTGAAGACCTCCTCGTGCAGCAGTTTGTGCAGCACTGAAAGGTAGGCTTCCGAAAAAAACCACTGAAACTAAGAATAGGATGTAAATTCTTCTCATGATTTAGTCCAGGCTTTTAAGTGTTGCTACTGCTTTTTCTTTGACCGTAGCATCGGTAGATTGATCTATCACGGATTGGAGGGTCGCCTTGGCTTGAAATACCTCCCCTAACTTCAGGTAGTTGTCAGCCAAAAGCAAAAACATGCTTCCATACCAATAGCCAAATTCGGAGAATGGAGTTGAATAGTCGAAAATTAATTCGTTTGAACCCTTAAAATCCGCCTTTTCTTGGTACTGAAGCGCGAGTAGGTACAGTGCTTCTGCCGACTCTTCAGTGGTGTATTCTTGAATTAGCAAGCCAAAACTATCCTCGGCCTCAGCGTTTTGACCTAGGGAACGCTGGGATTTACCTTTCACCAATAGCGCTTTAGCAGCTGAACCTGGAATCAATTCCTCTTGCGCAAGCAGTTGTGTAGCCACAGTAATTGCCTGCGGGTAATCTTTTAAAGAAAAATGGGATATCATCAATCCTTGCGTCACTTCTGCTTCATCCAATGGAGACCTGGATTGGCCTACAATAGAAGTAAAATAGCGCAAGGCTTCCGAAAACTCTTCCCTTTCCAAAGCAATATTTCCCATTTGTTGTAGGGATTTGATGCGGTATGGAGATGCGGGCTGCTGCTCCATCAACTTAAACAAAACAAAAGCTCTTTCAACATCGCCGGCCTGATTGTAAGCATCCGCTGCAAAGTAAATAGCCTCACTTTTTTGAGCCGATTCTGGGTAGGTCCGTAGGTAGCTATCCAATGCCTTGGCCGCCTGAGGGAACTTTTGGCTAAGGTAGAGGCTCTTTGCAGATTCGTATTCCAGCGTTTGAACCGAACCTGTATTTAGGTTGGTGTTTTTATAGTTTTGAAGGTACTCCCCAAATTCCTCTGCCTTGTCCTGTACAGCTAAAGCCTCTTGCAGGCCTTTCAGCGCTGCTTCAGAATTCTCTGCCATAGGATGTTCTTCCAAAATCTTTTTATAGTCTGCTTGGGTTTGACCGTAGCGCTGCAACGAATAGTTGGCCACTGCCCTCCCCTCCAAAGCATAAGGCAGGTACGGAGAATTTGGCCGTTCACGGATCAATTCACTAAAGGCGGTAATTGCTTCTTCATACCGAAGCTCTTCGAGGTAAATCTGACCCTTCTGGAAAAACCCATCCTCCAAGTAGACACTCGTTGGGAAATTTGCAAGCAATAGGTCGAGTTGCTCCACAGCTGCTTGATTCTTTCCCTGGTAGTTGGTCACCACGGCCAATTGCAGGTGTGCATAATCCTGTCCTGCTACTTTTTGGTCAATGGCCTCCGAGAAAGTTGCCTCTGCCTGCGAAAATTTCTTTTGAACGAAATAACAATCTCCCAGCCTCAACAAGGCATCTTGGAATGCCGCTTCATTTTTATTTCGTTGACTGCTACGGTACGTTTGAAATTGCTGCTGCGCCGATGAATAGTCTTGCGAATTA
>JBEDEY010000150.1:0-6322 GCA_041175425.1 Bacteroidota bacterium
GCCAAACAGCATCAAGAATAAGTAGAGTTTCAATCGTAGCATAAGGTATACAAACGGGAGGCTCGTCTGCAGGTTTTCAAAACCGACCGCTCCTCCCCGACTTGATTATTTTAGAATAGTATGCCCCATTTTATCCCGCTTTGTTTGCAGGTATTTTTCATTGTGGGGGTTGGGTTGAATCTCAATGGGTACTTGATCTATGATTTCTAGACCATAGCCCAGCAAGCCCACTCGTTTTTGCGGATTGTTAGAAATCAGGCGAATCTTTGAGATATTCAAATCCCGAAGGATTTGAGCACCCACTCCATAATCTCGTCCATCCATAGGCAATCCCAAGGCAAGGTTGGCTTGCACCGTATCCATGCCCTCCTCTTGTAGTTTGTAGGCCTTTAACTTATTGATTAAGCCAATGCCTCTTCCTTCTTGATTCATGTACAAAACAACGCCTTTGCCTTCTTGTTCGACAAGCTCCATGGCCGCATGCAATTGCGGACCGCAGTCGCATCTGCAGGAACCAAAAATATCTCCAGTAGCACAAGAGGAATGAACACGAACAAGGATGGGCTCATCCTTCTCCCAAGTTCCCTTGATCAAGGCCAAATGAATTTCTTGGGTATTGGTCTGCCGGTAGGCGATCAAATCAAAATTTCCCCAAGCAGTCGGCATGTCTACACCAATCTCTCTGGTAATTAAAGACTCGTTTTTCAAGCGGTAAGCAATCAAATCCTTAATCGACACCAACTTCAGCTGGAATTTTTCACGCACCTTAAACAAGTCATCTAGACGTGCCATCGTGCCGTCTTCATTCATGATCTCCACCAATACCCCTGCAGGTTGAAGCCCTGCTAGCCTCGAAAAGTCAATCGCTGCTTCGGTATGACCTGCTCTTCGAAGTACCCCACCTCTTTTGGCTTTGAGTGGAAAAATATGGCCTGGCTTGCCCAACTCATTGGGATGAATGCGGTCATCTACCAAGGCTTGAATGGTTTTCGCCCGGTCGGACACAGATATTCCGGTGGTACAACCATGTCCAATCAAATCCACAGACACCGTAAAGGGAGTCTCAAAAACGGCGGTGTTGCTTCCAACCATCAGGTCTAAACCTAGCTGCTCGCAACGATCTTCAATCAAGGGAGCACAGATCAAACCTCGACCATGGGTAGCCATGAAATTGATGATTTCAGGGGTGACTTTTTCCGCAGCACACACAAAATCACCTTCATTTTCACGGTCCTCGTCGTCTACAACGATGATAACATCACCGTTCTTAATCGCCTCAATGGCATCTTCAATGGGATCCAGGGTGTAATTTTCCACAAGTTGGGGTGTTAAAAAGAAGGTTTAGGATACAAATGTAGCCTGTTTGTCAACAAAACCGGAAGCGACCAAAGAAAGTTTGGAATTAACCAATCACAATTCCTAGCTCCTTGTCAATCTTGAGCTTAATTTTCTTGAGTTCAAGATACACCTCAAGCAATTCGTTTACCTTATCTCCAGCCAGTTGAAGCTGCTCCGCTTCTTTGATTTTGCCCATTGCCTCTTCCATCATTTTTTGAAGAAGTCGACGTTTAAGTCGCAGAATCGATTTGAAGGCCGTATTGGCCAAATCGTCGGATTCTAAGGCAATAAAAATCTGAAATTTATCTTTCCAATTCGAAGACACCTCATGCCTTTGCGTAATCATTGCTATCGCTTCCTGCCGAATCTCAGCATCCGAATGGCTCAAAAACAAGTCATCTGTTGGCACTTGACCCAAAGAAATCTGCTCTCGGTAGAGTTGAATCATTTTTTGGTAGACAGGTGTCTGAAAACTAACCTCCTCAATTTCAGAAAGGATGTACTGACAAAAATGAAGTTCTTGCACATCCAATTTTTGTATGCCATAGTTCAATAGCAGCCTTAGCGTCTCACGCTCCTGCAGCAGCAGGTTATCTTCAGCACTTGCCTCTACAGGGGCCGGCAAAAGTTGGTCAATACTATCTTCAACCGCCTTTTCCTCCTTGGCACGCTCAAAATTTTCTTTCTGATTTTTTAGAAGAATTTTATTGAGCTCCGCATGTAAAATTTCCTCTTCAATACTCAAAAGCCCCGAGGCTTCTTTGGCATATACGGATCGAATAATTGGATCAGGGATTTTGCTTATACTCAGCACCACTTCTCGAATGATTCCTGCCTTTCGGATGGGATCCTTATCGATCTCTTCTTGGTAGAGGCTGATTTTAAATCCAATGAAATCCCGACTATTTTCTTTCAGGTAGTCCTGGAATGCTTGAGTCCCCACCTTCCTGGAGTAGCTGTCAGGATCTTCCCCATCGGGGAATACCACAGCCTTGACATTGAGGCCTCCTTCCAGCAACAAATCTATTCCTCGTAAGGAAGCTTTGATACCCGCCGAATCCCCGTCGTAGAGGACGGTTACTTGATTCGTAAATCGACGGATCAACTTGATCTGTCCATCGGTGAGGGAGGTGCCCGAAGAGGCCACCACATTTTCAATACCCGATAGGTGCAGTGAAACTACGTCGGTGTAGCCTTCGACCAAGAAGCAGTTGTCCTGATCTCGAATCGCTTTTTTAGCCTGAAACATCCCATAGAGCACATCACTCTTGTGGTAGATGGGAGTTTCTGGTGAGTTGATGTATTTGGGTTGATTTTTATCCTTAGTTAGGATTCGGGCACCAAAACCGATGGCCTTTCCGCTGACATTATGGATGGTAAAGGTCACGCGATTTCGAAAGCGGTCATAAAGGCGCTCTGGCTCACCCTCTTTTTGCAAAATCAAACCAGCTTTCAAGAGAATTTCTTCTTGGTATCCTGAAGATTTGGCTGCTTTCAAGAAATGATCCCAGCCATCCAAGGAATAGCCTAAATCAAATTTCTGGATGATTTGAGGGGTAAATCCACGCTCTCTGAAATAACTGAGCCCGATGGCCTTTCCTTCTTCGGTTTCTAAGTTTTTTACAAAAAAATCCTTGGCAAAATTAACCGCGATAAATAAACTTTCTCGTTCATTCTGCTCTAGATTCTGCTCAGGGCTAAGACTAGCTTCTTCTTCGACCTCAATTCCATACTTGCCAGCAAGCTGCCGAATGGCTTCTTGGAAACCGATGCCTTCGATGTCCATGACGAATTGAATGGGATCACCTGCTTTCCCGCAGCCAAAGCACTTGTAAATTTGTTTGGCTGGTGAAAGGGAAAAGGAGGGTGTTTTTTCGCCATGAAAAGGGCAGCAAGCCCACATGTTTTGCCCTTTTTTCTTCAAGGGCACATAATCCCCAATCACCTCGACGATGTCAACGCGTTCTTTTACTTTGTCGGTAGTGAGTTTACTGATGGACATACGAAGGATTAGGGAGGCAAAGGTAAGGAACCAACGGGAAATCGATACCTCTTTCACCAGAAGAAAATCAGTGGTTTGAGGGGGTTAAAATGATTGCTTAGGTTTTTCTAAGACACATTCTTGACCTAACTTGCAAAAAAATTACAAAAGCAATGCAATTGACTCCAGAATTGTTGAAAAAATCCCTTTCCAAAGTCCAGGACCCGGACATCAAGCGGGACTTGGTTTCTCTAGGAATGATTCAAGGGATCGAAATAGAAGGCAAAAAGGTACGATTTACAGTAGTACTCACGACTCCTGCTTGTCCTTTGAAGGAAGTCATCAAAAATAATTGCTTGGAGGTATTGGAAGCAGACTTCGGCAAGGACTACAGCTGGGATATTTTTATGAGTGCTCAAGTCACTACTGTTCGAGATGCAGCACCCGTTTTACCTCAAGTAAAAAACATCATTGCCATCGCTTCTGGAAAGGGTGGCGTAGGCAAATCTACTACCTCGGTAAACCTAGCGGTGGCTCTCGCGGAGCTAGGCGCGAAAGTAGGATTGATTGATGCTGATATATCAGGGCCTTCGATCCCAACCATGTTTAATGTGGAGGGAGAGCAACCTGCGGTCAAAAAAGAGGGCGAAAAGAACATCATTGTGCCCATCACGCAGTATGGCGTAAAGATGATGTCCATTGGTTTTTTGACGCCAACGGATAGTGCGGTGGTTTGGAGAGGGCCGATGGCAAGCTCTGCATTGCGCCAATTCATTGCGGATGTGGAATGGGGAGAACTGGATTACTTACTCATCGACTTACCCCCGGGCACCTCAGATATCCATTTGACGCTAGTTCAAACCGTACCTGTCACGGGTGCGGTCATCGTGACTACTCCACAAAAAGTGGCACTTGCCGATGCAACGAAGGGATTGAGCATGTTTCGACAGGCTCAAATTAATGTCCCCATCTTAGGTGTTGTAGAAAATATGGCTTATTTTACGCCTGAAGAACTGCCAAACCAGAAGTATTATTTGTTTGGCAAGGATGGAGGCAAGAAGTTGGCGGAAAAATACGAGGTGCCTTTCCTTGGAGAGATTCCGATTGTTCAAAGCATCCGAGAAAGCGGAGATTCTGGCTATCCGGCGGTATTGAAATCGGGCCCTACCCAGGAAGCTTACCTCAAACTCGCAGAAGAAGTAGCTCGGCAGATTGCGATTCGCAACTCTTCCTTCGAGAAAACAGAACTAGTAGAAATTAAACTTTAAGCAACACTCATGGAAGCTGTATTGAGAGAGAAAATTGAATTCGCATTAGATACAATCCGCCCCTATTTGGAAGCAGATGGTGGAAATGTACGTGTTGTTGAGCTCACCGAAGATTTTGTTTTAAAAATTGAAATGTTGGGCAATTGTGGCTCATGTCCCATGTCGTCCATGACGCTGAAAGCTGGCGTAGAAGAAGCGATTTTGAGAGCAATCCCGGAAATCAAACGAGTAGAAGCAGTAAACCTAACCGTGGCTTGACCATCTGCTGAATGAAAAACCAAAACCAACTTACCGGGAAACAACTGTTTCTTGCAGCCTTATTTTTTGTGTGTTCATTCACTGCTTTTGGGCAGGGAGTTACACTTCAAGAATTTTCTTCAGGTGGAAGTAGCCACCAAGGTGCCGGTCACAACGAAAAATGTGGACATACACTTCTTGAAGCCCTACAGGAAAAAGAGCTAGGGGTGTTTGGATCGAAAGCCTTCTTTGAAGATTGGATTACCAAAAAAATTGTTGAGAAAAATAGTAAGCCACAGATTGCCAGGGTTCAAGCTGAACCTCGTGTGATTCCAGTGGTGGTCCATGTCCTTCATAATGGAACAGCTGTAGGCGTCGAAGCCAACATTTCTGAAGCACAGATTTTACAGCAGATACGTGTACTAAACGAAGATTTTAGAAGAAAAAATGCAGATGCTATCCGTACTCCAGCGGAATTTCTACCAGTAGCAGCTGATGCAAACATCGAATTTGTGCTTGCCAAGCAGGACCCTTTTGGCCTTCCTACCACAGGAATTGTGCGCAAGCAAGGGCCAAAAACTATTTATGCACCCGAGGATGCGGTCTTGATAGGCCAGACCTCCCAATGGAATCCAGAAGAATACCTAAATATGTGGGTAGTCCCCTTGGTATCTCCTTACCTAGGCTATGCTACTTTTCCTACCTCCAGCCTACCCGGACTTAATTTTGCTCCTTCTGCAGCAATTCGTGATGGGGTTACCGTGGATTACCGCTTTTTTGGAACCGGTCCCGGCACAGCTACCAATACCACTGGAAGAACTGCTACCCATGAGGTAGGCCATTACCTTGGTTTACGTCACATTTGGGGTGATGGAGGCTGCGAAGTAGATGATTTCGTCCTTGACACCCCAAACCAGGACAATCCCAACCAAACTATTTGCAATGACAACCCAACCCGGTTTTCGTGTGGCAATAGCAACATGATCCAAAATTACATGGATTATACACCAGATCGCTGCATGAACTTGTTTACCAAAGGTCAGGTAGATCGATTTGATGTAGTATTGGCCAATAGCCCTCGAAGAGCATCGCTAGTAAACGGGCGTGGAACCAAAGATCCGGTTCTTCCCACCCGAGATGTATCCCTACTCAAAGTAGTGAATCCTGCAGATGCCCTTTGCCAAGTAACCATTGCTCCACAAGTAGAAATTCAAAACCGAGGAAATGAATTCGTTACTTCCGTTCGCATCGAATTTAGATGGAATGGTACATTAGTTGAAAGCAAGCGATTTGCCACCGAACTTGGAACTACACAAACTGCGCTGCTTACCTTCAGCAATCTAGATACCCAAGGTGCAGCAAATGAATTTTCATTTACGGTAGTTCAGGTTAACGACCAGGCAGATCTGGTTCCATCAAACAATACCTTGACGACACGACCTGTGCTGCAAGGCCAATTGACCCTGCCTTACACCGTATCACTGAGCACACTACCTGC
>JBEDEY010000151.1:0-6121 GCA_041175425.1 Bacteroidota bacterium
AGTCCTTTGATAATGTCTACTTCACCCATGACGGCAGGAAGTTTTCTCATTTCTTGTACGGTGAGGGACTGCACTCCCATTTCTGGTCTTGCCACCTGAGACAAGGCCCCAGAGCTTACCACAACCTCATTTAATGCAAAAACTCCCTCTCCAATACTGAGTTCAAGGGTTGCATCCCCTTGGATATCCAAGAGTCGCTGCTCGGTGTAGCCGCCAATGTTTTGAATGAATAAGGTTTTGTTGCCTTTTGGAACAAGCAGTTCAAATTCCCCAGACTTGTTGGTCACTGCTTGGCGCATGGCCTCTTTTTCAAATACAATCGCTCCCTCAATCGGGAGATTGTTCTCCAAACTAATGACCTTACCCTGAAGCTTTGCCTCTGTTCCGGGACCTGGAACTCCAATGATGTAGCGTCGATTTCGAACAAACTCATCTTGAACGGATGCAGCAGAAAGACTTGCTTTGGAAGGTGCTTTAAAATAGTTGGGCAGGAATTCTACCGATTTCTTTTCTCCCGTAAATATGAAAACCTCGAAGTCTTTGGAAATGGAGAAGGTAAAGCCAGTTTTTAAAAAAAGCACACCCAACACATCCTCCAACTTATCTCCATTTGCTTGAAGGCTTACTGTCAAATTCGCAAGCTCCTCTTTTTTAAATAGAAAGCGGTAGGGTGTATCCTTTTCCACTAGCTCAGCAAACCGTTCAAAGGTCACTCCAGCAAACAAGCCGGTTACCTTTGGCTCTTGCTTTTGCGATTGCTGCTGCGCAAATGCAGAACCGTTCGCCAAGACGAGAAGAAAAAGGATGGGGAGGATATAAATAAAGGCACGCATCAGTTGGATTCAGGATAGGCTACCAGATAGTTCAAAAAAGCCTCTGGAGCTTTGTTGAATTGCAATCCTTTACTCTTTAGTTCTTTTTTCATCACTTTGGAATTGAGCTGTAAGGCAGCAAAGGCTTGCGATGATTTTTTTACAAGAAAAAAGGCACCCTCCTTCCAAAGAAAGTAATCCTTTTTTTCTACGTACTCTTCGTTGTAACGTGATATATCACGTAAGGAGCGGGTTGTTTTGTAACGTTTGACCAAGGCAATCGCTTTTCCTTCACCTAACACTTGATAAATCCCATTTCCATGGTGCAAAAACGATTCATTCCCCGGAAAATACCGGAATAACTTCCCATCGCTCCACTCAAATCCATCAATTTTCTCAGGCTTGATCAATATCTTTTGATTGAAGATCGGGTGAAAAGTAACGAGCTGATCTCGGAAAATGTCGTAGATCAACGGAACCTGTGGGTAAGAGATTCCATTAATGCGTAAGGTTCCAGCTTCAAATTGACGCGTAACGAAATAGGGATCCCCTTTGATGAGTGAGGATGGTGCCGCATATTGACCTCCAGTAATCAACTCTTGAAAATAGGGGATTTCTTCTTGGTAAGCGGACAGAAAAGGCAAATCTCTCCCTGCAACCTGAGCAGATACTTCCTGTTTAAAAAGTACCAAGGCCACTAAAAATAATATAGTACGCATGGTGAAAAATACGATTGAAAATTGGGATAAATTTTATTTATTCAGAATATGTTTAAATGGCAGCCTATCCATTTGAACGGATAAGATAAGCAATCCAATGACAAGTAGAAGATCCCTCCTCAAAACTTTAGCCCTTACCCCCTTGGTAGGAGCATTTGTGCCGGCTACCGAAGCAAAGCCCAAAGCTGAATCCCAAGCAGAGTTTATTTTTTCGCTGAACACAAGCACCGTTCGGGGTCAAAAACTTAGCTTACCACAGTTGATCGAGCTGGCTGCTCGGGCGGGATACCAAGGTTTAGAGCCCTGGATGATGGAGATTGAAGCCTACCTTCAAAGTGGAAAAAGCATTGCTTCCTTGAAAAAACTAGTGAGTGATGCGGGCATAAGCCTAGTAGACTGTATTGGCTTTCCTACCTGGATGGCTCAAGATGAAGCGAAAAGTAAGGCAGGCTTTGTACAAATGGAGAAAGAAATGGGTCTTCTTGCCGATCTGGATTGCATTCGAGTGGCTGCACCAGCCATTGGAGCGGATGCTCCGCTGGACTTGCTACGAGCAGGTGAGCGGTACAAGCAACTGTTGGAATTAGGTCGGAAAACAGGTGTCATGCCCCAACTCGAATTTTGGGGAGCCTATCCTGCCTTTTTTCACCTCAGCCAGGCATTAGCTGTAGCGGCAGCTGCAGATGATCCCGATGCCAAGATTCTAGCTGATGTCTACCACCTTTTTAGAGGAGGTTCAGGCTTTGAAGGATTGAAGTTGGTCGATGGAAATGCCATCTCAATTTTTCACCTCAATGATTTTTCTGGGAGCATCCCAAGAACCGATCAACAGGATAAGGACCGGGTATTTCCTGGGGATGGCGCCGCACCCTTACAGGATCTTGCCAATACCTTGCGCGCCAAAGGAGGACAAATCATTCTTTCTTTGGAACTATTCAACCCGGAATATTATGCCATGGATGCGGATTTTGTAGCCAAAACAGGTTTGGAAAAAATGAAGCGCTTTTTTTAGATTTTACTTGAGAGAAACTAGAGGGACTTTGCAACAAGCAACCCACCAAAATAATTAGCAGGGATGATTTAACTTGTGCTAGAGCACAAATCCAACCCGAATCTGATAGGGCTCACTGTAGTAAGCTTCTCGATTGGAATGACGGAGGTTGTAAAGAAAAGTAAAATTAGCTCCCCCACGAGCACCGAACGGAGCAAAGTAGCCTGCTCCAACAAAAAAGGCCTCCGTCCAAGTTCGCTGAAAAGCATCCTGCCCATAATTATATGCATTCCAATTGATCGACTCCAGTTCGGAGTAAGCAAAGATATTGGGAAGCACGTTGTACCGAACAAAGGCTCTCCCTCCATAAGAGGAGCCAGCATTTCCCTGAAACCGATTGTCTTCGTAGTACTGATACGTGGCGCCTAGGCCTGTGGAAAATTTGGGGCTAAGCATCACCCCCGCCAAAGGAGAAAGATCTACGAGTGTGACCGTTCCAAGTTGAAGCCCGAGACTACCACCAAAATAACCCCTGTTTTTGAACGAAAATTTAGCTTCCGAATCAATCTCCCGTTGCGCATGCGTAGGCAGTTGAAGACCTAAAAAAAGGATTAGAACAAAAAGAAGGGGTTTATTTTTCAACCACCACATACAGATCTTCCGTTGGCTTCTTCATGAGGTATTTCTCACGGGCAAACTTTTCCAGCAATTCAGGATTGCTAAAAAGTGCATTTCGCTCTTGCTGAATTTGAGTTTTTTTCTGTTTGTAATATTCTTTTTGATCCTCCAACTCCCAAAGCTGCTTGGTAAGTCTCCATTGGGTAGTAACCCCATTGGAATCAATAAATAGCATCCACACTAAAAAAGAAAGGCTCGCCAATACGTAAAAATTGCTGCTGTATTTGATGACTTTTTTCATGGTGCTGCGTTCGAATACCTAAGGTACAAAAATCATGCAAAAAAAAGACAGTCCCGGAATTCCGAGACTGTCGATTTAAATAAGTACAGCAAAATTACTTCAATCTTCCTTTAAATACTGCAGAATCTCCCAATTGCTCTTCGATGCGAAGCAATTGGTTGTACTTAGCCATACGATCCGAACGGGAAGCAGAACCAGTTTTAATTTGTCCACAGTTGACTGCTACTGCAAGGTCAGCAATGGTTGAATCTTCTGTTTCTCCTGAACGGTGGGACATTACCGCAGTAAATCCAGCCTTATGCGCCATGCTAATGGCATTTAATGTTTCAGTAAGCGTACCAATCTGATTTACTTTAACCAAAATGGAGTTCGCCGACTTTTCTTCGATTCCACGCTTTAGGAAGCTTACATTGGTCACGAACAAGTCATCTCCTACCAATTGGATTTTAGAACCGATTTTGGCAGTGAGCATGGCCCAGCCAGCCCAGTCTTCTTCAGCGCAACCATCTTCGATGGAATCGATTGGATATTTTTCGGTTAGCTCAGCCAAGTACGCCACTTGCTCTTCTCTAGAGCGAATTTTTCCGTTTGGTCCTTCAAACTTGGAGTAGTCGTATTTTCCATCCTTATAGAATTCGGACGATGCACAATCCAAGGCAATGGTCACATCGTCTCCTGGACGGTAGCCAGCCTTGTTGATAGCATCTAGGATACAAGCAAGTGCTTCTTCAGTTCCGCCAGAGAAGTTGGGAGCAAAACCTCCCTCATCACCTACTGCAGTACTCAAATGCTTGTCATGAAGGATTTTTTTCAAGTTATGGAAGATCTCAGCACCCCAACGGATCGCTTCAGAGAAACTAGTTGCACCAATTGGGCGAACCATAAATTCCTGGAAGGCAATGGGAGCATCCGAGTGGGAACCACCATTGATGATATTCAACATGGGTACGGGAAGCGTATTTGCATTCACTCCACCGATGTAGCGGTAAAGCGGCTGTCCAGATTCCATGGCAGCAGCTTTGGCTACTGCAAGGGAAACACCCAAAATGGCATTCGCACCCAACTTGCTTTTGTTGGAAGTGCCGTCCAAATCAATCATGATCTGGTCGATCGTGTTTTGTTCAAAGACATCCATGCCCACTAACTCTGGTGCAATGACATCATTCACATTGGAAACAGCCTTCAAAACGCCCTTTCCTAGATATTTACTTTTATCTCCATCGCGGAGTTCTACTGCTTCATTTATTCCAGTGGAGGCACCACTTGGTACTGCAGCTCTTCCAAAAGCTCCATTTTCAGTCACCACATCTACTTCTACGGTAGGATTACCTCGTGAATCAAGGATTTGTCTTGCATGAATGGATTGAATCAACGTCATGTGTTTACAGGTTTGTTAGAATTAGTTTTTAGTAATCAAGGATATAAAGTCATCAAAAAGGTAACGGGAATCGTGCGGTCCTGGGGAGGATTCCGGGTGATATTGTACCGAGAAAGCAGGCCTGTTTTTTAATTTGATGCCAGCAACTGTGTTGTCATTCAAGTGAACGTGTGTGATTTCCACTTCCGCATTGTTTTCGGCATCGGCACGCACCACATTGAATCCATGATTCTGGGAAGTGATTTCACTTTTTCCAGTCATTAGATTTTTAATAGGGTGGTTGAGACCACGATGTCCGTGGTGCATTTTATAAGTACCTACACCCACAGCGGAGGCAAGAAGTTGGTGTCCTAAACAGATTCCAAATACAGGCTTTCCAGTAGCCAAGACTTCCTTAACCGTATCCACAGCATAGTCCATAACGGCTGGATCACCAGGTCCATTGGACAGAAAATAGCCTTGAGGACTCCAAGTTTCCATTTCTGCTAAGGTAGTTTTGGCAGGGTAAACTTTGCAATACACCCCACGCGAAGCCAAATTTCTCAAAATGTTGGTTTTGATACCAAAATCTAGGCAGGCCACTTTAATTGCAGCAGATGGGTCTCCAAAAAAGAAAGGTTCTTGGGTACAAACCTTAGAGGATAATTCCAATCCGTTCATATCTGGTACTTGGGCAAGCTTTTGCTTCAACCCCTCCAAATCTCCCTCAAACTCTGAGCTGATAATGGCATTCATGGCTCCTGCATCACGAAGGTGGCGCACCAATTTGCGTGTATCAATATCGGCAATACCCGTGATACCGGCTCCCACCAAATAGTCTTGTAGAGATCCGGAGGCATCTAATCGAGAAAATACTTCAGAAAAACTATTCACTACAATCCCCGCTACACAAGGAGCCGAGGATTCTACCTCGTCAGGGTGTACCCCATAATTTCCAATATGAGAAGTGGTGGTCACTACGATTTGGCCGGTATAGGAAGGATCGGTATAAATCTCCTGGTAACCAGTCATGCCTGTGTTAAAGCAGATTTCACCGCCATTGGTTCCGGGAGCGCCGATGAGTGTTCCAGAGAAGACCGTACCATCTGCAAGAAGAAGGGTAGCTTTTTGTGTATTCATTTCCTTGAAAGTTGCCCAAAGTTAATAAAACTTGGGGAGGGTGAGATGAGCCGAGGGAATAAAAAAAAGGATTGAACGACGTCCAATCCTTTTAGTTTTGAAATTGCTTTCAACTTATTTTTCTTCAGTTTCGCCTTCTTCAGAAGCTTCAGGCGCTGAAGTCTCTTCAGAAGATGCTTCTAC
>JBEDEY010000152.1:0-10752 GCA_041175425.1 Bacteroidota bacterium
CTAGTTGCTTCAGGAGAAACTACCCTTGCACAACTCAAGCGGCGACCTGAAGAGCTTGCCCAATGGCTCTACCGCTCCAACTCTTTTCCAATTGGTTGCCTGATGATGACCGGTACAGGGATTGTTCCAGATGATTTTACATTGGAAGTAGGAGACGAGGTATCCATTACCATTTCTACTATAGGTACACTGCAGAATTTAGTAGGAAGCATTTAAGTTTAGCGTGTTTAGTAATCCATGGATTTCTACTTAAAGGAGTAGAAATAAGGATAACTCAACTAAACTTATTCGTTTGTGGGTATTAGAATAGCCTTAGTTGAACTATCTTATGATTTTCAATTACTTACAAAAGCTCCATTAGGACAATTCCGTTGCCATTGGTAAAATTCTAAGGCCTCTCCAGTAAAAATTGTGTAGTTTTGTAACTTATTGATAGCCATGAAAATTTTTGCTTCTGTTTTTTCCCTTGCATGTCTCCTACTCAGCACGCAACTCCTTGCTCAAACTAGCCCTAAGCCCAACGCTTTTGCCTTCAAACTGAAAACCCCAATCACCCTGGATGGCGTCTTAGATGAAGAAATCTGGAAAGATACCGAGGGCTGGAACGGGGATTTCATGCAATATTTTCCCTCAGACACTTCACTAAGTGTAGTTCCTACCCGCGTAAAAGTGGCCTACGATGACACAAACATCTACCTAGCGGCCATCATGGAAAATAGAGGCCCTCGAAAATATGTTTCTACATCCCTAAGAAGAGATTATCGGGGTGAACAAAATGATGGAGTTAGCTTCGTTTTTGACACCTTCAACGATGGAACCAATGCGTTTCAATTTGGAGTAAACCCTTACGGTGTGCAGCGCGAGGCTCTAGTCTCCAATGGCGGTACACGCCCTGATGACCTCAACCTAGCCTGGGACAATAAGTGGTTTTCTGAAGCAAAAATGATGGACAACCACTGGCAAGTGGAAGTAATCATCCCACTTTCTACCCTACGATTTAGAGAAGGAGCTCAAAATTGGAGCATCAACTTTTTCCGGGTCGATAGTGACGCCGGAGAGCGCTCTACTTGGGCGCCCATCCCAAGAACTAACCCCATCTTCTCAACTGCATTTCTTCGAAAAATGATCTTTGAAGAGCCCCTGCAGAAAAAGGGGTCAAATGTTTCGCTTATCCCGTATGTAGCTGGACGAACCTCCAAAAACTTCCTTGAAAACAGCAGCGAATCGCTAACACCTGCAATAGGTGGAGATGCCAAAATAGGAATTGGGTCCGCCATGAACTTGGATCTAACCTTCAATCCTGATTTTTCGCAGGTGGAAGTGGATCAACAGGTGACTAACCTGGATCGATTTGAAATCTTTTTCCCTGAGCGAAGACAGTTTTTCCTAGAGAATGGAGACCTTTTTGACAGCTTTGGTCAACCTCGCTCTCGGCCCTTTTTCTCCCGCAGAATAGGGGTAGATATCGACTCCACCACAGGTCAAAATGTGCAAAGTAAAATCATCTACGGAGCCCGCTTGAGCGGAAAGCTAAACGAGAACTGGAGAATTGGAGCCATGAATATGCAAACGGCAACCGAAGAGGATGCGGGCATCGTAGGCAAAAACTTCACCGTATTCGCGCTTCAACGAAGGGTATTTGAGCGTTCCAACGTCGGACTCATCTATGTCAACAAAGAATCCTTGGCACTGGATGAGTACAAGCAACTGTTTGATCCTACCGCATACAATCGCCTTTTAGGAGTTGACTACAACCTCAATTCTGCCGACGGTAAATGGTCTGGAAAAGTATTCTACCACCGGACTTTTGAATCGGTGAAAGTAGAAAAGCCTTACTCCTTCAATGCCTACTTGCTCTATACCGGCTTGAATTGGAACTGGACCTTTAGCGTTCAAGATGTAGGCAAGTCATTCAACCCCGAAGTAGGTTTTCTACCAAGAGCTGATTTCAAACGCATCAACCCAGACGTTACCTATCTCTTTTATCCCAAATCCAAGATTATCAATCGTCATGGGCCAAAGCTTGAGTTTGAGGGCTTCTGGAACGAAACCTTAGGCACCACGGATCGCGACGTTAACTTGGGGTATATTTTTAAGTTTAACTCAATTGCCGAGCTAGAGATTACCCAGAAAAATCGATATGTATACTTGTTCGATGATTTTGATCCAACCAGATCTGGCGGGGAGCCTTTAGCAGCGGGAACCGATTATACTTTCCGCAATTACCTTGTAGAATTCAAAAGTAACCCACGCAAAAAAGTGAATGTGAACTTGATTGGGGAGTTCGGGGAATACTTTACTGGCAATATACAGCGCATCACTACGCAGACAGGTTTGCGCCTGGGGTACCTCGCCAATATCTCCATGAACTTCAACTATGCACGGATTCGCCTGCCTCAACCACAGCGCGATGCAGATTTGATTCTAGTGGGCCCACGTATTGATTTGACCCTAACGAAGGATTTGTTCTGGACTACCTTTGTGCAGTACAACAGTCAGATCGACAACATGAACATCAATACGCGTATCCAATGGCGCTATGCTCCTGTATCTGACTTTTTCTTGGTGTACACGGACAACTACTTCCCAGGCGATTTTATGCCCAAGCAGCGCTCACTGGTGTTTAAGTTGAACTACTGGTTGAATTTGTAATCAGATTCCTAAGGCCAATAGTTCCTTGGTTCAATAAGTCTGAATTGAACCAACAAGTACTCCATCCATATAGTTTGCTTCGCTACGAATACAGCCTGATTCGTCGTAGGTAAGGACTGTGCCGTTGATTTTCCCATCGGTATAGGGAGTCACCGAAGAAACCCAGCCTGCAGGATTTGGTGGGCTTACCTGGGAAAAGTCACAAATAGAAGGACGTGAAGGGGGCAGATTCAGTACCATACAAACGCTGAGTGGGTGGAAAAAAGTGAGCCATTCTCCTTCTTTTTCACCCTCCAAATAGTACCCCGTTTCCTTGAGCCTCCCATCAAAGAAAAAATACTCCCAGATTCCTATCGGTTTTTTCTGCCTCAACCTGCCTTTTGCATAGACTCTGTCAAATCGGTCTTTCCAAGTCAATTCAGATTTCCCATTTTGAAAATCAAAGAGCAATTGATGGTCCTTTTTGGACAGGTTTGCCCACTTTTTAGTTGGAGAACAATAGTCAGTTTGGTAATAAGGTAAATCCAACCTTGTATTGGCAAAAATAATGTAAGAAGGACCGGGATAAAAATAGCGCACACAATCCCAATCGTAGCCATACTCAATATCCACGGTTTCCGATTCAGGTGTCCCACTAATCAATTCATCAATGAAAAAAGTGGCCACATAGCGGTATCCTAAATCAGAAAAATACTCCGTTCGCTTCGAAACAAGGTGCCCTTTAAAAACCAACTCTGCATCGAACAACTGCCGAACACTTAAGAAGTCTTCCTCTAGATCACAACCACACTCCGAAGCCCTTCCGAAAAAGGGGGTCAAAAAGAAAACGAAACAAAACAACATCCTAATTTTCATCTGCTTGCGGCTACCCGTGCTTTTTGCCTGTAATCAAACTCTAAACTTAATACTATTCAATTTTCCTGAAAAGCCCCATTCTGATTAGCAAACTAATAGTAAAGAAGGTGAATTTTTCTTCTCTCAAAAAATTACCAAATTTTTGGCACAATGAAAACACTTTCCTTCCACAGCCTGTTAGCCCAGCATGAAGTACAATAGGATTGTGGTGTTGTTTCGCAACGACCTTCGGCTATCGGATAACGAGACGCTGACAAGGGCAATACAGCAAGGAGGAGAAATTATTCCTGTGTACTGTCTTGACCCTAGACAAATTGAAAACACCAAGCTTGGCCTTCCAAAAACTGGCGTTTTTCGTGCCCAGTTTTTGACAGAAGCACTTGAAGATCTTCGCAACTCCTTTATTCAAGTTGGCGGTAATTTGGTCATCCTTCAGGGCAAACCAGAGGAAGTACTCGTAGATTTTGCCAAAGAGGTCCAGGCTTCCGCCATATTTTTTTCCAAAGAAGTGACTTCCGAGGAACGACAAGTGGATAAAGGCCTAGAGGAAGCTGCATTTTCAAAGCGAATCGCCTGCGAAAGCTTCTGGCAAAGCACCCTCTTCCACAAGGACGACCTGCCTTTTCCGATCAAACAAACGCCTGAAGTATTTACCCAATTCCGCAAAGAGTTAGAAAAGCAGAGTAAAATCCGTGCTCCTTTTCCTACACCCACTGCTGTAAACTACCCTGGAGAAGCGCTGATCCCAAATGCGGGACCGCTGCCCCAGCTTACCGATTATGGACTGGAGAAGCCCAAGCGAGCGGAACACTCGTGGTTGAAGATACGTGGGGGTGAGTCTTCCGCGCTTGGGCAACTTCAATCCTATTTTTGGGAAAAAGACCTACTCAAGAAATATAAGGAAACGCGCAATGGCTTGATTGGCATGGACTACAGTTCCAAGCTATCGCCTTGGCTGGCCTTGGGCTGCATTTCTCCGCGTACCATCTACACAGAAGTGAAGCGGTACGAGAAAGAGCGTGTCAAAAACGATAGTACCTATTGGCTAGTCTTTGAATTGATCTGGAGGGATTATTTTCGATTTATCGCCAAAAAACACGGCATCAAACTATTTCAAGTAAGCGGCATCCGAAATCAAGTGGACTCCTGGCGAAGGGATAAGGCGCAATTTAAGCGCTGGGCAGAGGGGAAGACAGGAGTTCCATTTGTGGATGCGAACATGCGTGAACTCAATGCGAGTGGATTCATGTCCAACCGAGGTCGTCAAATCGTGGCAAGTTTCTTAGTCAATGACCTGGGGATCGACTGGACCTGGGGAGCAAGCTATTTTGAAAGTATGCTAGTGGATTACGATGTCTGTTCCAACTGGGGCAATTGGATGTATGTAGGTGGTGTAGGCAACGATCCCCGAGAAAATCGCTACTTCAACATCTTGCGGCAGGCTAAAAATTACGATCGAAATGGGGACTTTATTCGCTTATGGATCCCCGAGCTGCGCGCTATTCGTGGCTTTGACATCCACCAGCCATGGGAGTTATCCACATCCGAATTGCACAGCTTGAAAATTGAATTGGGGCAAAGTTATCCACAGGCCATTGCTGACATTCCATCCCTGGAAAAGGCCTATTGAGGTTTTTCATTAAAAATGGCTGCATATCATAGGCTGCCATTTTTCTTTTTATGATTATCGGGATGAATTGATCCGCCTTCGGTAGGTCAAACTGATTTCGGTAGGTCAACCCGCCGAGGCGGGTTGTGCGGAATAATCTAACCGCTTTACCCCAGGTTCACCTACCGTTGGTAGGTAAACCTGGGGCTATGCAAGATTCGATCCGCCACGGCGGATCCTTACTCGATACAATTTTGGTGAAAATAGATTTTTCAAAATTGTTACCAATACCGGTTTTAGATAATTGGAAATAAGATCCGCCGAGGCGGATCCAACTCTGAATAGCCGCGGGTGCAACCCGTGGTAGGAAAATTAGATTGGTATCCACGATCCGCAGCAGCGGATCGAACCATTATAAATGTTGTGTATTTCAATGAAATTGTTGAAATTCAATTCAATGTATTTTTTTAACTATCTATCATTTTTTCATGGCTACACACACGCAACTAATCTACCACATCGTATTTGCAACTAAAAATCGGGCAGCTACTCTAGAGGAAAGTCAGAAAAAGCGGCTTTTTGCTTTCATTTTTCAACTACTTAAGAATAAAAAATGCTTTCTATATCGCATAAACGGGGTAGAGGACCATGTCCATATTCTTACTCATGTCCATCCCTCTATTTCGATCTCAACTCTAGTCAAGGACATCAAAGTTTCAACAAGCATTTTTATCAAAAGGGAATTGGTTTTCAAGAATTTTAATGGATGGCAGGAAGGATATGGAGCTTTTACTGAAACCATAAATACCAAAGATCGATTAATCGATTATGTGAAAAATCAAGAGAAGCACCATGAAAAAATATCCTTTTTTGATGAATACAAAGGGATTTTGGAAGATCATGGGATTGCCTTTGATGAAAAATTCTTGTTATAGGGACAACCTGCCGCGGTTGGTCAACCCGCTGTCACGGGTTGTGCGCGATACTATAATCATTTCCCCCAGGTTCACCCGCCTAGGCGGGTGAACCTGAGGCTATGCAAGGTTTGATCCGCCGCGGCGGATCGGGTTTAGATACAATTCTGATCGTTTTCCTGACGTCAGGAAAACGATAGCCAATCCTAATAGACTAACTTCATTCTACTCAAATCTGGCATTAATTGCTTCTTTCTTTTCAATTCTCGTTGGTAAAGGTACTCTCCCAATTCCGCAAAGAAAGGCAATCCCACCTCATCGGTCTCGTACTTATCGTCGTTGAGAATCTGATCTTCATTGACATAGATAATCGCTGACACAAAAAACTCCACCCCGCTCTCAAAATCAACAAAATACCCCCCTTCAATGAGGTGCCCATAGGACCAGCCAGTCTTGTTGAACAGCCGAAAACGGGGATCGATTTTTCCTTTTTCGATTCCGAACTTGGTGAACTTGGAAAAGCTGTCGTAAAATTCAGTGGTATCGTAGGCAGGATAATCACTCTCTCGAGGCAGCATGCTCATGTACTTAAGTACAAAATTTCGATGCTCCTCATTCAAATTAAACCGTTCGATTCCAACAAAAGCCTCTGGAAAAATCGTCCGCTGCACAACCCCATGCAAGTCCGAAAGGGCAAACTTGTTCTTGTAGGAGAAGTCCATTCCCCCCTGAATCAAGCTGTCATTTTTATAATAGGCACGGCCCAACTTAGGGTTCCCTGGCACTAGGTATGTACTATCGGCTTGTCGAGCAGGAATTTCTAAAATCAGTTTCCCAGAGTTATCCACAAATCGAATCGGATTAAACTGGCGATTTTCCTCCGGAGAAATGGGAAAACTCAAGCGCTGGGTAATCACTGAATTCAGCAACCCTTTTTCCTTTAACTTTTGATTGATGTAATCGGTGCCCAGCAACTCGTAGAGTCTATTGTAGGCGTCATTATCGGAAACCAGGAGAATTTTTTTGATGTAATGACCAATGCTTGGCAGCCCAGTTTGGGAGGTACTATCGCTCCTTGCCGGCAACTGGGAAGGACGCACCGAATCGGTCAGCATCGTTGTTTCTAGAGTTAATCCAGGCACCTGCTGCTCCTCGAGCCACTCCAAGGCCAGCAATGCAATAGGCAGCTTCACAGTAGATGCAGGATAGAAGTACCGAGAATCATCCACATTGAACGGGTAGGTAGTAAACAGCGGGTTGCCATGCTCATTGCGATCGATCTGTGTGTACAGGATTTGAACCTGGTACTTGGCGGTGTCTGCAAGTACCTTTTGTAAAGTTGGATATTCTTCCAAGCCCTCCTCAAAGGGCACCGTTGGTGCAGAATTACATGCCCCTAGGAGACAACAAACAAGAAGAGAAAACAGCACATTTTTCATAGTGAAGCAGCAAGAGAGGCTAGAAATTGGAGTAAGGCATTTAACTCTTCCTTAGAATGACTGGCGGAAAGCACGATGCGATTGACTTTGGGACTACTGGAAGTAGGATAGGAAAAGGAAGAAGTGATGTACCCCCGCTCTTGCAATTTATCGACCCAAATGTCAGGCGAATACACGAATACAGGAAAATCCGAAGTCCCTTGAATTTGGGAAATGGAGCTGCTGTGTTGGTAAAAAAAGGAGATATTTTCTTTCAGTTTTCGCTGCTGCTCCTGCAAGAGTTCCTTTGCATCCAAAAAACTTTGAAGCATCGCGGGAGAGGGTGGCGAGGCTCCTGCAAAAATGGCTTGGGATTTAATTCCTTGAATCAGGGCTTCTGAGCCCAACACAATCCCTCCTGGGGTGGCCAAGCCTTTGCCCAAGGAACCGGAAACCACGAGCTGAATGCGTTCCTGATTCCATTGAGAATAGGTGCCAAAAAGCCCGCTTCCCAGAACCCCAAACGCGTGACTGTCATCAATTAATAACGTCACCTCGTGTTTTTCAGCGATGGAAATCACCCAATCGTAGGCATGAATTTCTGCTTTGAGTGGATCTACTGCATTGCCAAGGATCAGGATCTTCTGGGAAGGTAAACGAGAGGCCCGCTCCAAGCAAGCATGTATCCATTGCGAAAAGCTCAGGGAGGAATCTGCTTGAACACCTGAAGGCAAGATGGCCGAATGGGTATCTGGTGCCGCCCAAGTCTGATCCGCTCTTGCGAACAGGTACTGGCTAGCCGCTATCCCAGCTAGGTAACCCGAACTGAAAAGCGCTCCTCCTGCTGCACCTGCTCGCGTTGAAAAAAACTCCTCGAACGCATCGTAGATTGAAAGGCGCACATTGTTGGTTCGGCTGAGCCCATGATGCATGCCCCAGTTCTGCCTATTGCTTTCCACAATCCGCCAATATGCATCCAAACTATCCAATCCTAGATAGGAAGTCCCATTAAAGAAAAGGTATTCCTTCCCTTCCAATAGGATCTTTTTCTCAAGACGAGCCGATAGGGATAGCGAGTTCACGAATTTTACTTCGCAAAAATCTGGGCCGGATCTTGGAAGGATTTAAACTCCAGGGCATTGCCACAAGGGTCCAAGAAAAACATAGTAGCCTGCTCACCTACCTCTCCTTTGAAGCGGATGTAGGGCTCAATGACAAATTCAATGCCGTGGGCTTTGAGCTTATCGGCCAGATCGTGCCACTCTTCCCAACCTAGAATCGCACCGAAGTGGCGCACAGGAACATTTTTTCCATCTACCTCGTTAGTTTTGGCGTTGGCAAGTTCCTCCGGCTTGATGTGGGCAGAAAGCTGGTGACCAAAGAAATTGAAGTCAATCCATTTGTCGGTACTCCTTCCAATATCACAGCCCAGGAGGCCTCCATAAAATTGGCGAGTTTCTTCGATGTCACGAATTGGAAAAGCGAGGTGGAAAGGTTTAAAGTCAGACATAATGCTTAGTTTCGTTGGGTGATGTGTTCAGGGATGGATCGAAAATTGTACCCTAAATATATGGCAAAAAATAAAACAGTTTCATTGGTTTTGAGCAGCGGCGGCGCAAGAGGATTGGCGCATGTAGGCGTGATCGAAGAGCTGGAACGTAGAGGATATACCATTACCGAAATTGCGGGCTGTTCTGCAGGTGCCCTAGTTGGAGGCATGTATGCCGCGGGCAAGCTACCCGAATTCAAGGATTGGATCTGCAACCTCGATCGTGTAGATGTGTTTTCCTTGATGGACTTTACGTTTTCAAGCCGTGGATTTATTAAAGGGGAAAAGGTATACCAAGCCCTAAAAAAGGTGGTTCCCGACCAAGCCATTGAAGATTTACCCCTCCGATTTTCTTGCAATGCCGTCGATGTCAACTCGGGAAAGGAGCATGTATTTGCCCAAGGTAGCTTGTACAAAGCCATCCGAGCCTCGGGTAGCATCCCCTCGGTTTTCTTACCCGCCCAAATCGATAAACGAAACCTGATCGATGGAGGTGTTTTGAATCCCGTCCCCATCTCCTTGCTTTCTGATCCCCATAACACCCTAGTGGTCGTGGTCAATACGAATAGCTTAGCAGAACATTTTCTCGCCCCTCCACACAAAAAATCCAAGCAAAAACAGTCTCTTAACTTACCAGAATGGCTGATGGACTACCAGAATAAGATGAAAGCCTTTTTCCCAGAGGAAGAGAAAAAAGTCCAACAAAAGCGCTATTCCGCTTTGGAACTGGTCACCCGCTCTTTTGACTTGCTCCAAGACCGCTACTGTCAATTGCTGCTTGAAAATTATCCAGTAGAGGTAGAGATCAAAGTTGCCAGTAGTCAGGCAGGTACACTGGAATTTCACCGGGCCGCGGAACTGATTGAAGTGGGGAGAATCAAAGCTTCTGAGTCCTTAGATCGATTGGAAAATGGAAATTGACGAACTGAATCGCCTGCTAGGCAATGTGGATAACTACCTTTTGGATCAACTCCTAAAAGGTCGGTTTACCAAAGAAATGAAGATCTTGGATGTGGGCTGTGGCGAAGGCCGCAATGCAGTCTATTTCTTACAAAAAAACTATCCCATTTTTGGCATCGATCCGAATGAGGTCGCGATTCAGTATTGCCGGTACCTGGCCAAAAGTATTCAGCCTGAAACAGACATCCACCGCTTTCAGGTAGGCGATGGGGCTGCCATCCCCTTTCATGCAGCAGCATTTGACGCCGTCATCAGTTCAGCCGTACTCCACTTTGCAGAGGGGCATACCCATTTTTGGCAGATGATCTCTGAAATACATCGCGTACTGAAGCCAGGAGGGATTTTTTGGATGCGCATGTGTACGGGATTTGGTAACATCCTGGAAGAAAGTCAGAATTTAGGAGAGGGAAGATTTGCCTTGCCCGATGGCTCCGAACGCTATGTGCTTCTACCTGAAGGGCTGCAGCAACTGGAACAAATGGGATTTCAGTTCCTCGAAGCCCCCAAAACGGTCCATGTCTACGGGCAGCGGGAGATGGGGGTATTTTTGATGGAGAAAAAGTTTTAACAAATCCTGCTCGACACTATTTCCCCTGTACCGCCTTCACAATCAAGTCAAAAACGGTAGTAGGAGCGATACGCTCTGCCTGAGTTATCGACGCCTCGCAAACCAGTAGGGGCTTGTCCAAATCCGACTCTGGAACACGTCCGTGGGCTCCCTTGACCAAGGTTGCGTCCAGGGGTATCACGTCCATCAAGTACCGAAAACCAAGCTTTTTCTTCAAGAGCTTGGTG
>JBEDEY010000153.1:0-4851 GCA_041175425.1 Bacteroidota bacterium
GTTTTAAATTTTTTGTTTATAAGTAAAACTTCTTTAATTTTTTTATTAAAGTAATCGGTTTTATTCCCAAACTTTTTTAGATTTGACTAACCCGTTTGCCGTTCTCCATTTTCAAAAAGAAGCGAGTTTTCCTCGGGTAGTTCTTGTTTTACTCCTTCAACAGCTGTTCCCATGCACGCAACCCCTCAGTTTTCCGAAGTAGAAAAAGCTTTTCTAGCAGAGTCTGGAGTCACCAAAATGACTACCAAGCTCCCCTATCTTCTGGTAGATAACTTCCCCAAGCTCGGCCTCCTGACCGCCTGCCGATTTCTAGAATGGGTAGCTGCAAATCCAGAAGGAGTGGTCAGCTTACCCACCGGCAAGACCCCAGAATACTTTATCAAGTGGACACAGTACCTGCTTGAAAATTGGGATAGCAAAAAAGGCAAGGAGGTACGGGAAAAATACGGCTTGGGCAACACCCCCAAACCTAGTCTCAGCGAACTCACCTTTGTGCAAATCGATGAGTTTTACCCCATCTCCTCCAAGCAGCACAATAGCTTCTACGACTACGTCAACAAGTTTTACCTCAGCGGATTTGGGCTCTCTAAAGAAAAAGCCATCCTAATCAATTCAGATGAGATTCGACTCGCTGAAGGCAAGCATTTTAGCAAAATATTTCCTGACTTAAAGGTAGACCTAAGCCTACGATTCAGAGACCCCATCAATGAATTGGAGCAGCTGCAGCAAACCTCCATCTACCTGATCGATCAATGGTGCGGAGACTACGAGCAACGCATCCGTGCAAAGGGAGGGATTGGTTTTTTCCTAGGCGGCATAGGGCCCGATGGACACATCGCCTTCAATACCCGAGGATCACATCCCTACTCTGTTACCCGACTGACGGAAACCAACTTTGAAACCCAGGCGGTGGCCGCAGGCGACCTCGGGGGCATCGAAATATCGGCCAACCGTCTCGTAATCACCATCGGCCTAGATACCATCGCCTACAACCCAAATGCAGTGGGAATTGTCATCGCTGCAGGGGAAGCCAAAGCCGGCATTGTCCGAGACTCCTTAGAGTCAGGACCCAACACCCAGTTTCCAGCCACCATCCTCCAAAAACTAACTCAAGGAAGATTTTACCTCACCCGAGGTGCTGCGGTCAAACTCACGGACTCCATCGATGCCTATTATGCAACTGGCACCTGGACTTTTGAAAAAACCGAACGCGCTGTCATCGAACTCTGCAAGAAAAAAAATACCTACGGACACCGACTAAAGCTGGAAGATTTGAAGGCAGATCCCTACTGCAAGCAGATCCCAAACCTATCCGAGGACACCGTAAACCAGGTGATACAGAGTATTTCTGCCAAAATATCCAAAGGGCTTGAACAAGAGAAAAATGAGGTGCTGCTGCATACTGGGCCACACCACGACGACATTTCCCTGGGGATCCTGCCTCACATCACCAACCAGCTGCATGATCCAAGCAACGAGGCTCACTTTTCGGTACTCACCTCGGGATTCACAGCCGTGACCAACAAGTTCGTGATTGAAACCCTGCTCCTCACCAAAAAACTATTGGAAGATGGGAAGATCCAAATGACCAATTACGAGGACTTCTTTGACGTGGGCTATCGCCTAAAAACAGACAAGGACGTCTACCACTTCCTCACCAATGTAGCCTCCGAAAATGGGGCAGCGCGCTCGAGGGGCCTTTGCCACCGGGTGGTCCGCGCGCTATGCATCGTCTGGGAGATCAAGGACAAAGAGCAACTGCGAGAAACCATCAATGAGGTCATCCAAATCCTGAAGAAATCCTACGACGGTGAAAAAAATCCACCTAAAATTCAGAAGCTCAAAGGAATGATCCGCGAGTTTGAGGAGGAGCTGGTTTGGGCCCACTTTGGGGTGCAGGTAAAAAATGTGCACCACCTACGCCTCGGCTTCTATACCGGCGATATTTTCACAGAGCAGCCTGACAAAACTCGCGATGTGGATCCAATCGTGGACCTATTCCGCAAAGTCAAACCGACCAAATTGAGCCTTACCCTTGATCCTGAAGGATCTGGACCTGATACCCACTACAAGGTGCTTCAAGCCACTGCAGCGGCAGTCAAAAAATGGTCTGAAGAAACAGACACAAGCAAGCTACGCATCATCGGCTACCGCAATGTTTGGTTTAAGTTTGAACCCCATGAAGCGAATGTCATCGTGCCGGTATCCCTTGGAGACATGGCAGTGATGGAAGACTCCTTTGCCAACTGCTACCTCAGTCAGGTCAAGGCCTCCTTCCCAAGCTATGCCCACAACGGCAAGTTTAGCACCGTCGCCAAGCGTACCTGGGTAGGGCAGCTCAATGACATTCAACTTTTGCTCGGCAAAAATTACTTCTACCAGCACGAGCATGCCAAGGTCAGAGCAAGCCATGGGCTGATATTCTTTAGAGACATGAATGTGGAAGAGTTTTTGGCCACGGCGCGTGAACTGGAGAAATCCATCGAAGGCTTGTTGTAATCCCCTTTTCTTTCGTACCTATTTTTATTCCTGATTTTCGAATCTTATGCTAGAAAATCGGGAATTATCACCCCTATTAACCCCTTTTTTCGAATGGAACACGTTATTTTAGGCATCGACATTGGAGGCACCAGCATCAAAGCTGGCGTCCTGGTATCGGGTCGTCTCCAAGATATCCGAAGCATTCCCACTCCTGCCTTAGAAAGTCAAGAGGTGATTTTGGAAAGCCTCGCCACATTTATTGAAACGTACCTTCCCCACGCTTTTGAAGGGATTGGAATTGGTATACCCGGGCTTGTAGATCCTCAAGAAGGCGTAGTCCTGGGCCTAGCCAATATCCCATCTTTTCAACATGTGGAACTGCGAAAATTTCTTTTCGGTCGTTTTGGAAAACCCGTCTTTATCAACAACGATGCGAACTGTTTTGCGCTGGGGGTTCATCAATTTGGAGTAGGTAAAGGATTCCAGCACCTCGTCGGCATTACACTAGGCACCGGCGTAGGTGGCGGAATAGTGATCCATGGCAAGCTGTATTCTGGTCTCAATTCCGCCGCGGGAGAATGGTGCGGTGCTTCCTATTTAGATTTAACCTTTGAGGATTACTGCAGTGGTAAGTTTTTCAATCGCGTGTACCAAAGCAAACCGAAAGCTCTAGCCAAACTTGCGCAAGAAGGAGATCCCATCGCCCTGAAGGCATTTGATGAGTTTGGAACCCATGTTGGAGAGTTACTGAAAGTGATTCTTTTTAGCTTGGCTCCTGAAGCCATCATTTTGGGAGGATCCATCCGCAAGACCTTTCCCTTATTTGAAAAGTCCATGCGCGCAACCCTACAAACTTTTGCCTACCCTAGCGTCTTGCAAAAACTACAAGTTTTGGTTTCTGACTTAGATGAAACAGCCATTCATGGAGCGGTCGCTTTGGTGGATTTAAAGACAGAGACGAGTGCGCTGATCCCTTAAATTAGTTGCTTTTCTAAACAAAGACGAAGTCAAAAAAGAATTCAAACCGGGCCAACTACTGCAGCTATCAATCAATTATATCCTATTTTACAGTAGCATTGATTGGGATTGACTTTTTAGGGATATCCTTCCTAATTACTCCTCTCCAAAAAAATGATTTGAAGGTTGCTAAAAAAAGCTTTCTACCGAATTCAAGTACCTACCCAAGCTAACTTTATTGACAGAGAAAATAAACTCCTTTTCATGGCACATTTCACTTAATTTTAGCGGGAAGTATCGCACATGGAAAAAACCTTATCACTTCGGGGACTTTTTAGAATCAGCAGGCCGATCAATCTGCTGCTGATTGCCTTTGCACAAGGGATGACAGCCTATTTTTTAGTTGAAACGAATACTAACGGCCTTCCCGTACTGCAAGATTACCGACTGTACCTACTGCTGATGGCCACGGTGCTGGTAACCGCCGCGGGCTACATGATCAACGACTACTACGATGTGAAAATCGACTACATCAACCGCCCCAAGGAGGTGGTAGTTGGCAAAGGCATCAAGCGGAGAGTTATTTTAGTACTCCACAGTCTGTTTAACTTCATTGCACTAGGACTGGGATGGGCAGTAGCCCCACGCATTGCTGCTGTTATTTTTTTTGCGGGGGTATTGCTTTGGTGGTATTGCAATGGACTCAAGCGAAAGCCTTTTATTGGAAATGTTGCCGTCGCTTTTTTGACAGGACTTTCCATTTATTTAGTGGGTTACTATTATCAGAAAAATGAATTGTTCGTATTTACCTATGCGCTATTTGCGTTCTTCTTGAACCTGATCCGAGAGCTGCTCAAAGACCTGGTTGATCAGCATGGGGATCAACTGCATGGCTCCAAAACCCTCCCCATTGTACTTGGCTTTCGCAAAACCAAACAGGTGATCTACTCCATTGCCATCACCTTTGTAGGTGCCATTCTTACGGTTTCCTTCCAACTCAATCATACGGACCTTTTTTACTATTTTGGAGGGCTAGGACTAGTTTTCTGCTGGTTTATGTGGGGAATCTACCGCGCAGACCGCAAGGAACAGTTTGCGCAACTGAGTGCCTTTGCCAAAGCCATCATGCTTGTAGGGACCTTGAGTATGGCCTTTTTATAATTTTGCTAACTGACCACAGTCCACAGTCGATAGCCGATTCGTTGTATAGCTAATTTTAGAATCCAAATTCAAATACGTTCTTTTATAAATAGACCACAATTGACTGTGACGTTATGTGTCCAGATTTAGAATCAATACTTCGTACTTGGTACATTGTACTGTGGTCCGTCGACCGTCAGCCGTTGACCAATGTAGTGTATCGGTCAATTTAAAAATCTAAATCATCCTCTCCCTCCTGTGCCTTTACTCACA
>JBEDEY010000154.1:0-8342 GCA_041175425.1 Bacteroidota bacterium
GTCAGGATTTGAGCTTTGGCAATCTGCACCATCTTTTCAAACCATTTTTCTTCAGGAAGGATTTTGCGATGGGTTTTTACCCCGTAGCCCAGCATCTCTTTTTTCCAATGGATAAAATACCACTCCATGGTAGGCTGGTGAAAGGCTCTTAGTGCTCTTTTATCAAAAATGAATTTTTCAAACCCACCCGTTTTTACAAGTTCTCCAATTTCCAAAAATACTTCCTTGAAATCCTCGATGGGAACATAGTCTGTAAGTAGTTCGCAAATGATAGTTTTTCTAGATCTATTAAACCAAACTCTGGCATAGCGCTGCTCAAAGGCAACCTCGAAGTCCAGAATTCCAGGAGAAGGCAGGGTCTCGTTCATGGCTGACATCGTGGGGAGTTAATAAATTGTTTTTCTGTTGGCAGAAGTAGCCTGTGCTACCTCTTCTTTTACTTCAGTCAATCGAATCTCTAGGTTGGAAGCATACTCCAACGTAGTACGCATCATGTCTTGCTGAGATTGAATTTGTTCCTTGAGTCGATACAATTCTTGGTTTACTTCCGCTAACTGCTGTTCGTAGTAGCGTTGGAGCCTTTCTTTTTCAAGTTGGGCCTTAACTAGCTCTTCCTTAAACAGGAGAAAGGATTCAGGTGGCGTCTTCATAATCACAATGCTTTCATCTCGGGACCATACCCGTACTATAGACTTACAAGAATAGTAAATTGTTTTGAATTATTTGAGATGAGACATCCCACCATCCAAATGAAGAATCTGTCCTGTCATCCAGGAAGATTTTTCAGACAATAAAAATACAGTGGCCTCGGCAATATCCTCCGGCCTCCCCACTCGTCCGAGCGGATGCCGCTTGTCGGAAGCTTCTTTTTTTTCAGGGGTAGAAAGTAAGGCTGAAGCAAGTGGAGTTTCAGTTAGCGATGGAGCGATCGCATTGACCCTAATTTTGTTTGGCGCCCATTCTGCTGCGAGGGAACGCGTAAGTCCCTCTACGGCACCTTTGGCAGAGGCAATGCCCGCATGAAATCCCATGCCTGTTTGCACGGCTACGGTGCTGTACAACACCACCGATGGGGAGCTTGATTTTTTTAACCCTTTCAAGCAAGCCTGAAGCAAGCGGATGGCACCATAAAAGTTAACCTCCATCTCCTGTTTAAAGTCGGTAATGCTAATTCGATGGAAAGGCTTCAGGTTGATGGTGCCTGGACAATAGACCACCCCGTCAATGATTTCTGGAAGTCCAGGAAGTTCTTCGAAGTCAGTTGAAAAATCTACTACAGCGGTTCCTTCACCTGTCCTAGAATAACTAAAAATAGTTGCCCCATTTTCCTGCAGCTGGGCGGCTACTGCTTTCCCTATTCCGGAGTTACCTCCAACTAGAACAATGTTCTTTCCCCTCATCTGTGTACAAGTTTCTTTAGATAGGTAAATCGATCCGTGAGCAATTTGTTTGCGCAAGCCCATAAAAAAACCCAGCTTTTTTGGCTGGGCTTTTTCGTTGGTTTAGTTTACGCTATTTCAAGAGGAATTGAGGTTCAAATCGCTCAACACAACTCTTATTTTTTTAGGCTGAGGTATTTCAGAAACTCGTTTCTGCTTTGCTCATCTGTTTCGAATTTACCCGAGTAAAAAGAGGTGACCGTAGAGCTACTGGTGTCGTTGATACCTCTGGAACTCACACACATGTGGTTTGCATCTAGGATTACTGCGACATCCTCGGTGCCTAAGATTTCACGAAGGTCATTGCCAATCTGCATCGTCAATCGCTCCTGCACTTGTGGGCGCTTGGAGAAATACTGCACAATGCGGTTGATTTTGGATAGTCCAATTACATTTCCATTAGAAATATAAGCCACATGCGCTTTTCCATAGATGGGCACAAAATGGTGCTCACAATGTGAGAAGAACGTAATGTCTTTCTCAACCAGCATTTCCTTGTACTTGTATTTGTTCTCGAAAAGCTTGGGCTCAGGCTTATTTTTTGGATTTAGCCCTGCAAAAACCTCTTTGACATACATTTTCGCTACACGATGTGGAGTACCGCGCAAGCTATCATCGCTTAGGTCAAGACCTAGGATATGCATGATTTCCTTAAAGTGCTTTTCAATTAGTTCCACTTTGAGGTCGTCGTCCATTTTGAAGGCGTCGTCTCTCAAGGGGGTCTCTAGGGAAGTTCCTACGTGCTCATCTCCTATTTCGTCAAAGGAGGCTTGGCCAAGATTAATTCCCATCGTATTCAACATAGTTTCTTTCGGTTTCATAGAGTCGTACGATTAGTTCGTATTTCTGTTCAATCTGCGCTCTCAAAATTTGCCATATTACTACCGCGATGTTCTCGGCAGAGGGATTGAGATGCTTAAATTCAACAGTATCTAAGTTTAAATTTTTGTGATCAAATTTATTTAAGACATGAACCTTGATCAGATCACTGAGCACTTTCATGTCGTATACATAGCCTGTTTCTGGATCAATCTCACCCTTAAGCTGCACAATCAGTTCGTAATTGTGTCCATGGTAATTGGGATTGTTGCACTTACCAAAAATCTCCTCGTTTTTCTCATCTGACCAGGTCGGATTGAATAATCGATGGGCTGCATTAAAATGCTCTTTTCGGAAGATGGCTACTTTCATTGTTGTAGAAACAGAAGAATTTTAATTTTTGTTTAATTTTTACTCAATATTTATTAAACAAAAAACCAAATCCTTGCAGGTCAACCAATTAATTTAACAGTTGGTTGCAAAAATAGAGATATTCAGAGCGCAACCCAAACAAAACAATACTCCTACAAACGGAAAAGGAAAGGAGCAGGTTGCCACCAAGTAAATCCATAAGGGAACTCTTTGCCACTTGCTCAGGTTAGACTCCCTATACACCAAGCACTTAACTCCCACGCATGACGTTAGCAACAGGGTTTCTCCTTCCTATTTTCTGGGTTTTGTCTAGTTTGGGTTTCCTTGGAAATCCAACTCCAACACCCAATCTCCTTCCTTCTGCGGATGCCAGCAGTGTAGGAATTTGGAAAGAACTTACCAAGGGAGAACTTTCGCCTCCTTCCCTTCCTGTTCTGGAATTGGCCCTAAATGGGTATGCACAACTCCAGAATAAGTTAAAAAAGCCCCTCCTCACGGTCATCGATTACAGCCTACCCTCCACCCAAAAGCGCTTGTGGATCATTGACTTGACACAACAAAAAATCTTGCTGCACACGGTGGTTGCGCATGGCCGCAATTCTGGTGCCTTACTCGCTGAGAAATTTTCCAACCGCCCAGAATCCTACCAAAGTAGCTTGGGATTTTTCCAAACTGGTGAAGCCTATCAAGGCAAACATGGGTATTCGCTACGCTTGGATGGCCTTGAAGCGGGAATCAATGACCAGGCACGCGCAAGGGCCATTGTCATTCATGGGGCAGATTATGCAAAAGAAACGGTAGCTGCGACAGCAGGAAGATTGGGAAGGAGTTTGGGTTGTCCGGCAGTACCCCCCGACCTATCCACGCCACTTATCAAGTTGATCAAAGAAGGTAGCCTCTTATTTATCTATGGAAAAGATCCCAACTACCTCCGCATGTCCAAATTTTGGTCGCAGGCCTTACCTGCGCAATAACGCCAAGACCTCAGCATCCCGCTTGTATACATCCACAAAAAACCGAGGCTTTTCTCCTCCATCTGTCCAAAAGGTAAAATAGAAGATTCCCACAGGAATCTTTCGACTCAGGGTTACGACCTCTTCTTTACCTGCCCCCATCGCTTTTAGTAGCCGTTCTGAGGTCCATTCTTGGTCGCTTTTTAGGAGCAGCTCGGCCAATTCCTGCGGGTGCTGCATCCGAATACAGCCATGGCTAAACGTACGCTGCTCGCGGTCAAACAATTGCTTGGCAGGGGTGTCGTGCAAATACACGTTGAACGAATTGGGAAACATGAATTTGACCTGCCCCAAGGCATTGGACTCTCCTGGCTTCTGCCGAATCAGGTAGGGAAAAGGTTTGGCATTCCAATTGACTTGAGATGGAGCAACTGCCTGTCCTCCGGCAGTGACCACTTCCATGTTGTTTTTTTGTAAGTACCCCGAATTTCTCCGAATGGCCGGCAAAGTTTCGTTCTTGGCAATGGAAGGAGGAATATTCCAATAAGGACTTAGCACCAAATAACTCATTGGAGCAGTAAAAATAGGGGTAGGATGGGTTACCGTTCCCACGATGACCCTGGTCGTAAATAGGGTATCTACCCCGTGGTGGTAGACCAGCTGAAAGCTTGGAATATTGACTAGAATGGCCTCTTTCTCAAAAAATTCGGTAGGTACCCAGCGCATTCGTTCCAGATTCACTTCAATTTTATCCATCAGTTTTTCGGGAGATTCATTCAGAAAAGATATTGTGGAAGGACCTATCACTCCCTCCGCAGAAATCCCCCTGTCTTTTTGGAAAGCAATCACTTGATTCCAAAGCAGGGAATCGTAATCCTTCCCCTCCTTGGGACTGGCAACCGAAGCATATCCCCAAAAGGCCAACCGCTGTCGGATCTCCGGAAGAAAACCACTTGACTCTCCAAGATGAAGGGATTTATCTGTTTTGACAGGCTTCCAGGAAATAGAGCTTGACTTGGAACGGTCTTCAAGTTGGCGCAGTAGCAACTTCCCCTTTTGATAACTTGGATTTTTGGGATACAAGGCTTCCAAGGAGCTGCGCAATTCCTTCCTACGCCAAGCCTCTTCCAAGAGCTGATCGTATGCCTTGGATTTACTTTTTCTTGGGATACCCCAAGAGGATTTCAACCGACTAGGATCCACTTTTCCGATATCCAAATCTTCGGCCAAGGCAAAAAACGCGTCACTAAGCAAGATTTCAAGTTCGAGCAGCTCCGTGCTACTTGCAGACATTCCTAAAGTCTCTTTTTTTTCGATTGCTTCAAAAAATGTTTCGATGATGGTCAAATGGTAGTCGCTTGGTTTGAGTCCATCGTATCGAGACTGACGAAGTTCGAAGCGAAGTTCGTAGGCCAACTCAGTCAATTTCTCCTTTTCTAACCAAACGGGAACAAACTGACGCTGCGCATAAAAAGGATAGACTTCCTTGATTTCGGATAGGACCCTGCCACGCAGTAGTGCTGGCGAAGTTTGGGTGGTTTTTTCTATCGTGACACGCAGTAAATCTGCATTTACCTGACCCTGTGCAGCGGGCACTAAAAAAAGAAAAAGGAGTGCCATGGCTACTCCTTTTTCAATTTCGAAAGATATTTTCTCCAAAAAATTACACATACGACATCCCATCTATTGATTAAAAAACGAATGAATAACCTAGGAAGTCCTTTTCAAAAAAAGAGCAGGACTCCTGATTACTCTACGTTAAAATCTTGATAGCGTTGCCCCAATGCCCAAGAATCCTTCAGCATCGCCAAGAATTCTCCCATTTTATGCAAAGGAATCAAATTCGGCCCGTCGCTAAGCGCTTTGCTTGGTTCCGGATGTGTTTCAATAAAGAAACCATCAATGCCTGTAGCCGCTGCAGCTCGAGCCAAAATAGGCGCAAACTCACGCTGTCCACCGCTGCTTCCCCCCTGTCCACCGGGCTGCTGCACTGAGTGAGTGATATCAAATACCACAGGAGCAAATTGCCGCATAATGGGCAATCCTCTCATGTCTACGACGAGGTTGTGGTAGCCTAGCGAAAATCCACGCTCCGTCAAACACACATTTTCGTTGCCAGCGGCACGAACTTTACTGACAGCATAAGCCATGTCTTCTGGAGCCATAAATTGCCCTCGTTTGATTTTCACCGCTTTCCCTGTTGCCGCAGCAGCAAGGAGCAGGTCAGTTTGTCTGCAAAGAAATGCAGGAATCTGCAGCACATCGACCACTTCCGCCACCTCGGCAGCCTGGTAGCTTTCGTGAATATCGGTGACCAAGGGGACATCCAAGGCCTTCCCTACTCGCTGCAACACCTCCAAGGAGGCGTCCATGCCAATGCTTCGAAAGGAGGAAGAGGAAGTTCGGTTAGCCTTGTCAAAAGAAGCTTTGAACACATAGGAAAAGCCATGCTCCTCCGCCCAAGCCTTTACTTTGGTGCCTATTTCCAAGCAAATGTCAAAACTTTCCACGGCGCAGGGTCCGGAAAAAAGTACGGGCTTACCGGATCCTAATTCGATCCCATCCCGGATTTTCATTGTATTGGTTGTTCTTTTCATGCTTCTTTTTTAGCGAATTGCTCAATTAATGGGATCAATTGTCCTTTGGCATGAAGCAGCAGGTCTGCTGCCTCACGAAAGACGCCATCACCTCCAACATACGGGGACACATAATCCACCGCTGCACAGATATATGGCAAGGCATCTGCTGGAGCGATGGAAAGCCCTACTTTGGTCAAGACAGGCAAGTCGATCAAATCGTCACCTAAGTAGGCAACCTCCTCAAGCGTCAGTTCCATCGTTTCTAGCAATTCGGTCAATTTTTTATGTTTGTCCTTCACTCCATGGTAATGGAAGTCAAAACGGAGTTCCTCACAACGGTTTTCCACCACTTGAGAGGCACGACCTGTAATGGCGCCAACTAGGAATCCTGCCTTCTTGAGGTGCTGTACAATTAAACCGTCCTTGACGTTGTATTTTTTGAACTCCATCCCTTCATTGTCGTAGATAATCCCCCCGTCGGTGAGGACCCCGTCGATATCGGTGATGAGTACTTTGATCTGCTTTGCTTTTTCAAACACCTCCTCAGGGACATGCTGAAAGTATGCTGCTACTATTTTTTCTGTTTCCATTGAATTGAATATAGATCTAGCCTGCGCTGCTCTAGGTTACGCACAGATCCTGCTTTTCGTTGTTTGGTCAATAAATCGAGGTCCACATCCGCGACAATGGTGGTTTCGGCATTTTCCGAAGCCATGGCCACCGTGGCATCGTGAGGGAAGGAAAAGTCAGAGGGGGAGAAAATTGCCGCCTGCGAATACTGAATATCCATGTTTTCTACTTTTGGCAGGTTACCCACCGAGCCCGTGATGGCCACATAACATTCGTTCTCGATCGCGCGAGCCTTGGCGCAGATGTTGACACGCAAGAAGGCGTTTTTGGTATCGGTCCAGAAAGGCACAAACAAAATATCCATTTCTTGCTCAGCAAGGATTCTTCCCAGTTCAGGAAATTCCACATCGTAGCAAATCAAGATGCCTATTCGGCCAGCGTCAGTTTCAAATACGTTGATGCCATTACCGCCCTGCAAGCCCCAATAGGCCTGTTCGTCTGGTGTGATGTGCAATTTGTATTGCTTGTCCTGGGTACCGTCTCTCCGACAGAGGTAACTCACATTACGAAGTTTTTTGCCATCGTACTCGGGCATGGAACCCGCGATAATGTTCACGTTGTAGGACACGGCCAGGTCACTCATCCGGTTCACAATTTCGGTCGTATAGTCCGCCAAGTTTCGGATCGCCTCGGAGGCATCCATGTCATTGAACTCCGCCAACATGGGGGCATTGAAGAATTCAGGCAGCAAACAGAAGTCTGATTTATAGCCCGATACGGTATCCACATAAAACTCAACCTGTTGCATGAGGTCGTCTACATTGGAGAATCGGCGCATTTTCCACTGCACCAAGCCAAGGCGGACGATGGATTTCTTGTTACCGATCAGCTTTTCATCCTTTTCGTAGTAGATGTTGATCCATTCCAACAAAGTGGCGTAGGCACGGGAATCGGTGTCTTCAGGCAGGTATTTGGTAATTACTTTTCTGACGTGGAATTCGTTGGCTAGCTGGAAGGAAAGCACGGGATCAAAAATTTCCCGGTTCTTGACCAAGTCGATGTATTTGCGTGGAGTCATCTCATCGGCATACTTGGAGTAGCCGGGGATACGTCCGCCAGCAATGATGGAGCGAAGGTTGAGGTTCTCGCAAAGTTCTTTTCTGGCATCGTAGAGGCGTCGCCCCAATCGCATGCCCCGGTAATCAGAGTGTACAAAAATGTCGGTTGCATACAAGGTATCTCCATCCGGATCGTGGGTATCAAACTTGCCATAACCCGTGATCTCATGGTAGGAGTGGTTGTCCCCAAACTTGTAGTAGTCCACGATGATACTCAAAGCTGCTGCGATTACTTTTCCGTTGTCCTCGATACAGATTTGGCCTTCGGGAAACATGCGGAGTTGATTTTTGAGCTCCGCTTTGGTCCAGGCTCCACCTTGGTTTTTGTAGATAGACACCATGATCTCTCGAATATCCTCGTAATCCGAAAGCTTGATGTTTCGAAGTCGAAGTCGGTGTTCTAATTCTTCTCTTTGCTTACTCATGGGGCAAAATTACATGAAATCCATTAGATCCTTAAAGGTACGGGTTGTATCCCTACTTCTGACATTT
>JBEDEY010000155.1:0-4591 GCA_041175425.1 Bacteroidota bacterium
GCGGTGGAAGTAATCGAATACAATTCTACCTGTCTCCATTCCACCTCAGGATAAGGATTGGACTTGACCTTGCCCCTACTCAAACCGATCAGCTGGTAGGTATCTTTGTATTGCTCAATAAACCAGCTCCCGATATAACCACCCGCACCTGCAAGGGCTACAGTAATTTTTGGTGAATCGGAAGATGGAGAAGTAGAGCTAGACATAAAAAGAAGGGTTAAAGTGCTAACTCATTGAGCGATCGAAAGTTTGGATTGTTCTACTTTCTTGCCAGTTCCAAAGCTTTCGTTGTCGTAAAATACTTGGTCAGCGTATTGGGAATTTCCCATGCCTGCAAGTTGCCTGATCGCAAGTAGTCCAAGTACTTTGCAGTCACCTGCGCAAAATGCGCCTCATGCCCGTTGTGGTACTTGTCAGGAACGAGAATTTTGTATTCCCCAGAAGGCAATGCTTCCAGATCTATGCCCGGATAATTTACTTGCAGCGTATTTCTTACCGCTTGAGCTAATTCCCTAGAATCCCCCTGAAGTAATTTTACATACAGAACCGGTCGGTAGCCTTCTTCTTTGCCTTGGCGAATGATCAAATTGGCTTTGGTGCCCCGCATCATGCTGAAGTGGGTATCTCCTGTGCCCTCTGGTGCTTGAAAATCCCACACTACCCGAACTTTTGCATGTTTTCCTTTCAACGTATACTGGAACTCTCCGTTGCTGGACACTTCAAGCTTGTCCTTATTTAGGTATTTGGTCAAGGATTCTGGAAAAGCTGGTTTTTGGGTAGCCTGGGTAAATTGACTCAAACTCAAGGCTGTCGGCCAAATCTTGGAATCATACACCTGAATGTCGGTGGTATCCAGCACCTCATCGGGAAAAGCTTCCCATTGGATCAAGTCTACCAGATGCGTAGTCACATCGACGATTCCAGTTCCTTCTTTTTCAACATCAAAAAACCAGTCTGGTCGCACCAAGGGAACTCCCGAAACAGATTTGTAAAAATGATGCACCGACTCTTTGGTGATCGCTGGATCCGCAGCAGTACCGTTTTCCAACTCCCCAAAGACCGCTGGGATCATCGATAATTCACGCTGAAGCAGTGTCGTGATTTCAAATCGCTCGGTCATCATATCAAGCAACAGCACCTGGTTCTGCTCTGCTAGTTGATAGGCCTTCTGAAGTTTTTGATAGCCTATCGCATCAATCACCAATGGTTTATCTGCATAGACATGGATTCCCTGACGAACCGCCTCAAGAATGTAATCTATTTTTTGATCGTTCTTACCAGCTACCACCAGCACATTTCCCGGCTTTTGAGCGAGCAGCTGTTGCAAATAATCTGCACCGGAATAGGGCTTAATTATCCAGGCTGTAGGAGACTCCTTACGATTGTTGTAACCTTGGATGCGTGCCAAATGATCATTCAGTTCAGCTCCAGCTGGTGCAAATACATGCAGTGTAGGATCCACTTCAGGATACATGGATTTGTGGACCAAGCCGGCATGGAAATGCCCTGGATCCAAGGTCATAAACTTTACTTTTTCTCCTAGACTGATCGTCATTTTTGTTACTTGGTTGGTACTACAGGATGAGCCCAAAAAGGCCATAAAAATCAGAAAGCGAAAATATTTTACCTCCATAAATTGATTTGATTTTTCAATAGGTTTATCATCTTTTCACCAATAAACAAAGAAAACAAGGTTTCAACCGAAAGATAATCTGCTGTGGTCTGTCAACTGTTAGCTGTCGACGATTATCCACAGTGATTAATTCTCATTTTGACCTCAGGTATGATTGCGGATAATCTAATTAATCAATTAACTATTCGCTAAAACCAGGTCTGTACCCCAAGGTCTTCTTTGGCTTCTGCTCAAGTAAGTATTTGCTTCAGGGTCATTGACAAACTCTTCTGTAGCAGAATTCCATTCCAACTTGCGGCCCAACTTCATCGCAATGTGGCTAATCAGGCACACCGAACAGGATCTATGTCCAATTTCTACTGGAGAAAGCAATTCAGCTTTTCCTTGGATGGCATCCAGCCAGTTGCCATGATGCGAAGAACTACGGGTAAATCGCAATTCATTCTCTCCAAAAACGGTTTGTAAAAGTTTGGGATCAGAAGCGTCCAACGCCTTCGCATTGTTCCCTTGAGCCACTGGATCTGAAGTAGAAGCGACATAGCTACCTCTTGAAACCCATATCCACCCCTCTGTACCTTCGTATCGAATGCCATTGGGATAGCTTCCAGACGTCAGCATGACCACCCCATTGTCGTAAGTGGCCTTAACCATAAAGTCGCCATGTACATTCCATAATCCGGATCTTGGAAATTCGGCTACAGCCTCAATGTACTGAGGGCCCATAAATTCGGTATTCATGCCCCAAGCTGCAGAATCAAAATGATGCTGCCCCCATCCAGTAATCATGCCCGCGCCATAATTTTCGTGGCGCAACCAGCCTGGTCTACCGTAGTCGTTTTGGGGATGCACACCAATTTCGGTGTAGGGAACTTCTGGAGTGGAGCCTAGCCACATGTCAAAATTCAAATTGGCGGGGACAGGCATGGCCGGAGCTTCGGGACCGGAAGGATCTCCCGGTAAACCTATTCGAACCGTATGCAGCTTGCCTATTCTGCCATTTCGTACCAATTCCGCTGCCAAGCGAAACTGCTCACTCGAGCGCTGTTGCGTTCCTAATTGCAGCACCACACCTGTTCGTTGAATCACCTCGACCAATTGCCTTCCTTCATGAATAGTCAAGGAGGTTGGTTTCTGGAGGTAGACGTGCTTGCCTGCCAGAGCTGCCTCCATGGCGGGTTGTGCATGCCAGTGGTCTGGAGTAGAAATAATCACCGCATCGATATCCTTGCTTTTGAATAAGTCTCGGTAGTCTGCTACTTGCTTTACGTCCAGGTAGGGACTTCCCATTTTTTGGGTGTAGTGATCCTCAATAAATTGCTTTCCTTCAGCCATCCGCTTGCTATCGAGATCGGATACTGCCACGATGCGTGCCACATCATGCTTCCATACACCCGGCAAATCATGATCTCGAGCGATTCTTCCGCAACCGATTTGAGCAACCTGAATTTTGTTGCTGGGTGCATTTTTCCCAAGTACTGAAGCAGGAACAAGGGTTGGTATCCCAAAGGCTGCTGTAGCGAGGGCTGTTTTTTTCATAAAATCTCTTCTTTGCATGGCAATGGTATTATTTTACAAAGGATTTCCAATAGTTTTCGGCTTCTTGAACAGTCAATTCGCCGTCAAATACAAGCATTCGGTAAGTCAAACTGTAACGCTTGCCTGGCTGTATCTCCCAAGAAGTATGGCGAATGGGGCAAAATTCAATAAATACATTACCCTTTCCCTCGTATTGTCCAGGAGGCCATACACGAAGGGGTTCGGGATGTGCTTGATTCGTGTTGTGACTCAAAAATAGGATTCCACTTTTCCCAGAGGGATGTTCCGATTGCCCGGTCACCAAGATCCAACGCGCATTGGAACCATCAGCCGTAGCGCGGTCTTTGCCCTCTGAAGTAAGGATGGTACTGTTGGCATCTCCCCAAACTTCCGTGGCACGGAAACCAATACCGCCACCATAGCGGTAATCATCGAGTAGAATGCCTCCCGGAATGGCAGTTTGCAAGGTGCTGGTGTAGTCCACCAGGTAGCGGCCCTTATCGGCAGGCTTCACCTTGATGCGAAGATCTTCTTCCATGGCAATTCGTGATTCTGGAGCGGCTTTGAGGTCAACATGATTTTGCCTAACCGTTAATTCTGCCGCACCTCCAGCTTGCTTCTTGGAAAGCACATGAGAGAAATCCACCCTGCCCTTTTCATCCCCAAGGTTCCAAAAATCAACCTCTTTTCCTCCAATCGTCGCTCTTGCATAAGGCCCCCAGATTCCATAATGGTGGTAATGATCTTCAGGCTGTATCCTGCTCAAGATTTGTCCACTCGGAGATTGAATGGGGTGAATAAATCCAGATTTGCTATACGCCTCCTTAATTCCCATAGGAACTGGCTCTTTGGTCATTTGGTACCTAAGCACCAGTTTCCCATCCAAAAGAAAGTCCATCCCCTTGGAAGATTCTTGAAGGGTTACTTCCTGGGAGTATGCTTGAAAAATAATAACAAGTGAAAGGAATAAAAGAAGGAAGATCCTTTTGAAACGCATAAGAAATTCAGGTTATTGGGCTTTGAGATTCAATATAGAGTATATAGAATCAATATGTCAACGATGCCTTTCAAAACTATGTGTAAAAAACTACTAGTTGGTCTGTCAATTCTGCTTATTTCAAATTTGACTTTTGGTCAAGATTTGGCAGTTGTGCCAATAACCTCGGCCTGGAAAGAGAAAATAGAAGCACTAGCCCCCTCCCAAACCCGCTTTCCAAGCACTTCATCAAAAAAAATCCTCCTTTTTTCACTCCACACAGGCTTTGAACATTGGGTCATCCCCCATACCGAAGAAGTTTTCAAAATCCTAGGGTCCAAATCGAAGGGCTTTGTCCTTACTGCAAGCAAGGACATCCACCAATTTGAAAAAGAATCCTTAGCAAACTACGATGCCGTCGTCCTAAACAACACCTGCTCCAAGCC
>JBEDEY010000156.1:0-3456 GCA_041175425.1 Bacteroidota bacterium
TCTATGCCTTTGCGCAGTGGTACCCCAAAGTGGCCGTATTTGACGAAACCGAGGGATGGAATAGCGAGCCCTACCTAGGTGCTGGTGAATTCTACCTGGAATATGGCAACTTTGACTACAAGGTCACTGTACCCTACAACCACATTGTAGTAGGATCAGGCAAACTGATGAACCCTACTGAAGTACTCAGCAAAGAACTTTTGGCACGCTATACCAAAGCTTCCCAAAGCGAGGAAACTGTCTACCTAGTCTCTCCTGAAGAAATCAAAAACACGCAACTTACCCGTCCCAAGCAGAGCGGCACGGTGACTTGGCATTTCCGCATCCAAAATGCGCGCGATGTGGCTTTCGGTACCTCCGACTCTTTCATCTGGGACGCTTCACGCATCAACTTGCCAAGCGGCAAAACAGCCTTAGCCCAGTCTGCTTATCCTATCGAAAGCAACGGACAGGATGCCTGGACTCGCTCTACGGAGTACAGCAAGGCTTCCATCGAATACTACTCCAAGCAGTGGTTTGAGTTTCCCTACGAAACTGCCACCAACGTGGCTGCAGAAATTGGCGGGATGGAATACCCAGGACTCAACTTCTGCCACTACCAATCCAAAGGAGAATCGCTTTGGGGCGTAACTGACCACGAGTTTGGACACAACTGGTTCCCGATGATTGTCGGAACCAACGAGCGCCGCTACGCCTGGATGGATGAGGGCTTCAACACCTTCATCAACCACTACAGCTCCAATGCCTTCAACAACGGAGAGTATCCCTCTACCCTACACCAAACCCGTAACTTTAACAACTACTTCACGAGCGACAACCGCGAGGGAATTGACAACTATCCAGACATCACCGACACCCGCAACTTGGGCATGGTGGCTTACATGAAGCCTGCAGTAGGCTTGGTGATGCTTCGGGAGTACATTTTGGGTGCTGAGCGCTTCGACAATGCTTTCCGTTCCTACATCAAGACCTGGGCCTTCAAGCACCCACAGCCGGGAGATTTCTTCAATCATATCGAAAATGTGGCCGGCGAAAACTTGTCTTGGTTCTGGAAGGGCTGGTTTTATGGCAATGGAAACATTGACCTAGGCATCAATTCCGTGCAGCCTTACGGCGAAAACCAAGTCATCAGCTTGGTTAACAAAGGAGATTTCCCAATGCCAGTTACCCTTGAAATCACCTACGCGGACAACACGACCGAGCGAGTAAAGTTGCCGGTGGAAATATGGCAGCGTGGAGACACTTGGACCTACCTCCACAAGGGAAGCAAGAAGATCAAGCAGGTGGTGATCGATCCCGATAAGGTAACAACCGACATCAACCTGGGCAACGACAGTTGGCCCGTTACAATCTACAAATAAGCAAAAAAGGTCCCGCACGAGCGGGACCTTTCTTATTTATGGCATTATTGCCGATCACTAAAGAAAATAGGGTTTGACATTGAGTTAAATGGGCTATGGACTGTGGACCGTGGACTGTGGACCGTCGTCTGTTAGCTATCCTAACGCCTGATTCATATCATCGATCAAATCGTCGATATGCTCTAGTCCTACGGATACACGAAGTAGGTTTTCAGGAGTCGTGGTATTAGGCCCCTCTACGGCAGCCCTACGCTCGATCAAACTCTCCACTCCACCCAAACTCGTAGCATTGGCAAAAAAACGAAGTTTGGATACCAGCAAATCCGCTGCCGCCGCTCCGCCTTTTACCGTGAAAGAAACCATCCCTCCAAAGCCATGCATCTGCTGGGCAGCCACAGCATGATTGGAATGGGAAGCCAATCCTGGGTAGTATACTTTTTCAACTTGGGCATGGGATACTAAAAATTCCGCCAAAGCTTTCGCATTGCTTGCATGTCCTTTCATGCGGTAGGCAAGCGTGCGGATGCTGCGCGTCAAGTAATAGCAGTCTGTAGGGGAAGGAACTGCGCCGCCAATGCGCTGCACGTTTCTGATTTTCTCCCAGAAGGCATCTTTTTTCGCTGTAACTAAGGCTCCTCCGAGGATGTCGGAATGCCCTCCAAAATACTTGGTGCTGCTGTGCATGACGATGTCAGCACCCAAGTCGATGGGATTTTGAAATACTGGAGTAGCAAAAGTATTGTCACAGGCCAATAGCGCACCCTGCGCTTTAGCCAACGCAGAAATCTGACGAATGTCTGTGATCTTCAAAAGCGGATTGGAAGGAGATTCCACCCAAAAAAGAGCCGTATTGGGCCGAATGGCGTTTTTTACAGCCTCGAGATTACTCATGTCCACAAAGGTGACCTCGTGGATGCCCGCAAAGAGTTGCACCATGGAATTGTGTAGCCCGTGGTACATGTCGTCCGGAGCTACGATATGTGATCCTGGCGCAAGAGCCTGGTAAACGGCTGTACCGGCAGCATTGCCCGAGGAGAAAGCTGCTGCATCCTCCCCTTTTTCCATAGCCGCCAAAACCTGTTCTAAGGAATGTCGATTGGGATTATTGGCACGAGAATAAAGCATCCCCCCTTCGTTACCATGTTCAAAGGTGGTACTCAAGGTGATGGGCTGCACCACAGCGCCGTGACTCTCGTGAGTCCCATTGCCGAGGTGAATGGTCAAGGTTTCAAATTTCATAGAGAAGAGGTGGGTGCTAAATTGAGAAGAAGCAAGATACAAGAGCCAAGAGAAAAAAGTACTACCGACGAAATACAATAGAATTAAACCGAAAAGTCTCGGTAAAATAGGAGATTCTGCTGCAATTTCCACTTATTTCAGGAAGCACAGTGGAAACTATTTCTACTTATTTCACGCAGTCTATTTCCACCCTATTTCTTCTAGGTGGAAAATCACGTTTATTCTATTTATTTAACGAATCCGATCTACGGAACGAACCAGTGCTTCGTCCTTTTTGATAAAACGATTGGCGAGCATGTTCATGACCATGGACACCAAAATCGTCCAGAATCCGATGCCGTAGTCACCCCCATCTTCGCCTTGAATGGCTTCGTTGATTCCATTGGTCGTTAGGAAAGTTGCGGCAACCAGAGAGACCATCACGAGGGAATTGATCATGTTGAGCAAAAGCTGACGGGAACGGAGTTTGTATTGGAAGATGGAGGCTAGAGCCAAAATTGCAGCAAGAACCGCTAGTGCCGCAAGGTACCACTTGGAAGAAGATTGGATCACCTCACCACCCTGGTCCAAGTTGGTCAGCATAAAGGCTGACAGAGTCCAGGAATCCCCGTCTACATCACCTTGGAACCAAAGTTGCGTACTTAGGGTCACCCCCATGCCTACCGCGATCAGAAAAAGAAAAATAGTTTGTACACGCTGAATCATAGCAATCTTTTTTTTGACAAAGAAAACCCGTTCCGATGGGAATATCAAGAAAACAATTCTTGTCCGTGGATTTGATAGGGAATAGTATCTTTGCGCTGCAATGAACGACAACACCCAACGGTATTTTCTAGAGCTAAGCTACAAAGGCAGC
>JBEDEY010000157.1:0-3609 GCA_041175425.1 Bacteroidota bacterium
TATCACAATTTATTATGTTTACCGGGACAGTAAAATTTTACAATGAAGCCAAGGGTTTTGGATTTATCGTTGATGACGAAACTCAAAATGACGTGTTTTTGCACGCTACAGGCTTAGTAGACAAAGTTGCTCAAAACGACAAAGTTACTTTCGACATTAAGGAGGGTAAAAAAGGACCCAACGCAATCAACGTGAAAAAGGCATAAGTTTCCATAGGACAACTTAGAACATGAAATCCTCCAAATCGAATTTGGGGGATTTTTTTTTAGGGTTTTGCCGACAGTTCACTTTTTTTGCTGCCAATTCGTCAGATTGTGCTAGGAATATTTTTAATTCAGATTCCGAAACTTCCAGTCCATGGAATGGTTAATCAAGGTAGTTTTCAGGTGCTTGGTTAATTCTTGTTAAGGAAATTTACCTTGGAAGAAAATCGGCGTAAAAATTGAAAACAAAAAAATTGTAGTAATTCATTAGATTTTAAAAAGCGATAACAATGAGTAAAAAACAATTCTTTCTCGGGGTCCTAGTGGCCGCATTGGTGGGTGGATTCGTGGCAGTTGCGGGAGTGAGTTTTTTGATGAGACCGCAAAATGCCAGCACCTTTGATGAAAAACAAAAGTCAAGTTTTGTCAACATGCTTGGTGGGGAAAATTTTACTGTTCCTGACGGGATCAACTTTATTGCTTCTGCTCAGCTGGTCACCCCAGCAGTGGTGCACGTAAAAAGCCAAGTTTCCTTTTCTCCTCGTTCCCGTTCGCAGCGAGATCCTTTTCAGGAGTTTTTTGGAATACCACAGCCTGAATCAGGTCCACGAGATCCAAGACAAGAAATGCCGATGAGCTCTGGTTCTGGCGTGATCATTTCTCCAGATGGCTACATCGTGACCAACAATCACGTGATCGAAGGAGCTACGCGGGTGGATATTTCTTTGGACAACAATAAGCGCTACGAAGCCACGGTGGTGGGTACCGATCCGACTACTGATTTGGCCTTATTGAAAATTGAAGGGGAGAATTTCCCGTTCATCAAGTTTGGCGATTCAGACCAAACCAAAATTGGAGAGTGGGTTTTAGCCGTAGGCAACCCATTTGATCTCAATTCTACTGTCACTGCAGGGATTATCTCTGCCAAGGCGAGAAATATTGGGATTCTCCAGGGGGTAGAAAACAACCTGCAGATTGAATCCTTCCTTCAAACCGACGCCGTGGTTAATCCAGGGAATTCGGGAGGAGCATTGGTGAATTTGGCTGGCGAATTAATTGGCATCAATACGGCCATTGCTTCTAGTACGGGCACATTTAATGGTTATTCATTTGCCGTTCCTAGCTCTTTGGTCAAAAAGGTGATGGATGACTTATTGAATCATGGAGCAGTGCAGCGTGGACTTTTAGGAGTGCAAATCCAAGACGTCAGTCCTGAACTGGCTGACTATCTGGGTAAGAAGTTTCCTGTAGAACAAGGGGTCTATGTCGGTGGTGTAAATGACAATTCCGCTGGAAAAGACGCTGGTCTGAAAGAAGGAGACATCATCATCGCCTTGGACGGCAAGCCGGTGAATACGGTAGCCAACCTACAGGAATTTGTGGCCAGAAAACGACCAGGTGATAAAGTGGAAGTGAGCTACTTGAGAGATGGAAAAACCCTCAAAGCAACTGCTACGCTCAAAAATTTCTCCGGAGATACGAATATTGTTAAAAAAGAAGCGCCAAAGGTACTGTCCTTTGAAGGACTCCAATTGGAAGATGTAAATCAGCAAACCAAGGATCAGCTTCAAATTGCTGGGGGAGCAGTCATCAAGTCCAACGGGAACGAAGCTTGGAGAGCTGCAGGTGCTCGTAATGGATTTATCATCACCTCAGTGATTTCAGACAAAGGCCGCAAGCGTGTCACAAGCGCTGCAGAAATGATCGACTTCTTGGAGGATTCCAAGGGTGAAGAGATTGTGGTTTTGGGCATGTTCCCAGATGGCACGGAATACTACTTTGAGATCAAGCCAGAATAAGGATTTCCCCTTTGTATTTGGGCATCTAAAAAACCGGAGAAATCCGGTTTTTTTTGTTTCTGATTTTGCTTACTTTTTGTAGTTCAAACCCAAAATCACCATGAAACAAATTCTAAGTTATGTCCTTCTCTTCCTTTTTATAGGGGTAGGGGCTACCGCTCAAACAATCAGTGCTGCAGGCAATAACCCTGTTCCTGGCATTTCGAAAGACCAAATTGCCAAGATCGATGCGATGTTGGAAGAGTCCATCAAAGCAGCAGAGGTACCCGGCTTAGTAGCGATGGTTGTCAAAGATGGAAAGATTGTTTACCATTCAGCAAAAGGATTTGCAGGTGTAGCCGAAGGAAAAAAGATGGAGAAAAATTCCATTTTCAGAATTGCTTCCCAAACCAAGGCAATCACCTCTACGGCCATCCTGATGTTGTATGAGGAGGGAAAAATCCAATTGGATGACCCGATCTCCAAGTACATTCCTGAATTCGCAAATCCTCAGGTTTTGGCTTCTTTTCGCTATGCTGACAGCAGCTACACAAGCAAGCCTAGCAGCAAGGTGATCACTATTCGACACCTTCTGACGCATACTTCTGGGCTCGGCTATGGGGTGATTGATGGAGATGAACGCATGAAAATGATCTACCACAAGGCTGGCGTAACGGACCTGTTTACCACAGAGAAAATCACAATAGGTGAAAGTGTGAAGCGCTTAGCCAAACTTCCTTTACACCACGAACCTGGCGCCAAATTCACCTACAGCGAAGGCTTAGATGTGTTGGGCTATTTGGTGGAAATCATTTCCGGTAAGCCCTTCGATGTGTTCTTGAAGGAACGAATTTTTGATCCAATTGGCATGAACGACACTCGTTTTTACCTCAACGATGCCCAAGGAGATCGCTTAGTGGATGTACATACCTACCAAGCAGGCAAATGGAAAGCCTATCCAGTCACGTTTTATGACCCAGCTTATCCGAAAACTGGTGCCAAGACGTTCTTTTCAGGGGGTGCAGGCTTGTCCAGTACGGTAGAAGATTATGCCAAATTCCTTCAGATGTACCTGAATGGGGGTACCTACAATGGGCAACGGCTTCTCAGTCCACTTACCATCCAGATGGCCATGCAAAACCAGGTGGGAGACCTCTGGAATACAGATCACCACCATGGTCTAGCTTTTGGAGTAGTGACTGCCAAAGGAGTTGCATTTGGTGGACAAGGAAGTGCGGGTACTTTTGATTGGGGTGGCTACTTCAATACCCAGTATTTTGCAGACCCCAACCACAAGGTGATCGGATTGCTATTCAAGCAAACCTCCGGTGCAGGCAATGGAGATCAGACGGGCTGGAAATTCAGACAAATGCTCTTTAGTGCAATAGAATAGCAACTACTTGCTCTCTTTTCAAACCCCTTGTCTGCTTTTTAGGAGTCAAGGGGTTTCTTTTTGATTCCTATCCTGGAGGTGATTGGGTGAAAGATAGCTACAAAACCCTACGCTAAATGTCAGAAGTAGGGATACAACCCGTACCTTTAAGGATCTAATGGATTTCATGTAATTTTGCCCCATGAGTAAGCAAAGAGAAGAATTAGAACACCGACTTCGACTTCGAAACATCAAG
>JBEDEY010000158.1:0-3247 GCA_041175425.1 Bacteroidota bacterium
CGACAATGGCCCTTGGCTGACCTTTGGCAACCATGCCGGTAGCAGTGGTGGCTTGCGTGAAGGCAAGGGTTCAGCTTGGGAAGGTGGGGTACGCGTGCCTTGCATCATGAGTTACCCAGGAATGATCCCTGCAGGAACCGTTTCCAACAACCTCGCCGCCACGATGGACATCTTCCCCACAATGGCTGCACTCCTCGATGCTCCATTCCCTAGTCAAAAAATCGATGGAGTGAATATTTTACCCTTGCTACAGCAGATAGCAGACTCCAATCCACGGGACCATTTTGTCTACTACTACGATGCAAATAGTCTGAAAGCAATTCGGCAAGGGAAATGGAAATTAGTTTTCCCGCACCTCTCTCAAACCTACCTGGGTACTCAGCGGGGCAACGATGGATTTCCAGGAATCTATAAATCCGTACCAGTACCTCTCGCCCTGTACGACCTCTCTACGGACCCAGGGGAAAGCTTCGACCTGGCTTCCCAGCATCCAGACCTAGTGGAAGCACTCAGTGCCTTGGCGGAGCAGTACCGCAAGACCCTAGGTGACGACCTAACCAAGCAGCCGGGCACCGAGAAACGCCAAGCGGCAAAACTGGATTGAGGGAAAAAGCCCTGAAGAAAATTATCCTACCTTTATTTGTTTGGTAGGCTTCGAAACGGTCACCTCCTTTTTGGGCAGGTGAAGATGGAGAATTCCTTTTTCGTAAGTGGCTTCAATTTTGTCGAGCAACAAGGTTTCAGGAAGTGCGAAAGACCTGGAAAACGAATGGTAAGAAAACTCCTTTCTTCGGAAATTTTTGTCATTTTCTTCCTTCTCTTCTTCTTTTTCGGCGCGGACATGCAGCACACCGTCCTGGATTTCCACCTTGAAATCCTTTTTTTCTAGGCCCGGGGCTGCTAGTTCGATTTTATAAGCTTTACTAGTTTCGATGATATTGGCTTCAGGAATAAAGCCCCAATCCTCTGCTCCAAGCAAAGGATCCTCTAGCTCAAAAAAGGAAGATCCTAAAAAACGCTCTGGCTGGAAAAATTCGTTGACCAAACTAGGGAGATCTCTTCCATTTCTTGTGTTTGATGCTGCGCGTGACATGATTTTTTGCGGTTAAAAATGAACGATTGATTTAGCTGTTAGTCAAAATTAACCCGTTCACCACACCCATTTCCTGCTAAAAATCAGTCGGATAGCTGATTTTTAGCAGGAAATTTTCCATTCATATCAATTACCCTATTCTTGAGGACTATAGTTCAGCAAAAACTTCTTAATCGCTTTCATGTCGCTCAGGTCTACCCCATTTTCCTCCAGTAAATCCCTCAATTCATCCACTTCAAGTAATTCTTTGCCATTGTTAAAGTAGAGCGTGGAGGAAAAGCCTTGACCGGTCGTTTCGTAATCTTGACTTTCTTCAAAAGGAGTACTCCCCTCTGGGAGATTGTAGTGATACGTCTCCACAATATCGCCTTCAAACTGTATTGAAATATTTGCAACATCAAAGACGCCCGGGTCTACCTCCAAGGAATAGGTCTTCCATTTACCCCAGCCGTAGGCTTTCTCATCTGAGGAAGAGATATGAACAAAATTTCCTTTTTCTGAGCAATCAAAGCTTTCCTTCTCATTATCCACTTCAGGACTATCATAGGTCAACTTAACCTCCACAATCTTGCCACTTGGCAATTGCATGTCCGTAGCCGGCTCACCCATGCCATAGGTATGGTAAATGCTCGCATAGTCATGCCAGGAATTGTACCAGATGTAATCCGACCAGCTGTCTTCACTTTGCAAGAATTCAAGGATAGTTTCATCCGAAATCTCGCCAGCAACTGCCTCGCTGAGGTAGCAGTTACGGTCATATCCCAAGGTAACCGTACCATGCTCAGGGAAATAATATTGAGTGGCTACAAATGGTTTGTCTTCCGGTTGTGCATTGAGGGTAACACTTTCAAAGTTGTATTTTTCAGACAATTCTTCTGCAAATTCTGGCTCTTCAAACAAATGGATGTACCTGGTGATAGGCAGGTCTTTCGTGAGCTCAACTAGGTTATCGGTCAGGGTATATGACCACTTAATCTTTCGAATCTTCGATAGATCCTTAGCAACCACCAAATTGAAAAGCTTGGCATTGAACTTCTCCTCTACTTCCAAATAATCGAAAACATCCAGATTCCTTTCCATCAACTTATAAAATAGGTCCGGATTACGTTGTTCTTCTTCCAAAGCTTGCACCAGTTGAGGCTGAAATTCAATCACTTCAAGCAGAAACTTGGAATCATTTAAGAGGGCATCGACTATTCTAAAGTTTTTAAATTTATTCCCTTTGGCAATTTCTAGAATAAGCGCTTTGTCGGCACTCCACTTTTCTGGCAGTTCCAAATCTATCAACCCAAAATAGGATTGCTCACTGTTGCAAATGCCATACTGAAGGGCTATGGCTCGATTTTTCTGCAGTTTGTCTGGGAAGGAGGCAAACTGATCAAAATTTAATTCGAGATAGGAAAGGATAAACGATTCATCGTGGAGAATTTTGGAATCAAAAAATGCATCCAGTGTCTCAAAATCAATTTTTGATCCCAAAAGCATTTTTAGGAATGCCTCGTCTTTTTTGAAGGTAGCTGGCAGGTCCTCAAACTTGCTAGACAGGTCGTAGAAATCATCCGATTTCAAGTACGCAAAGGCATACGCAGGATCCTGCTGCAACTTTGAAGAAAGCAGGGGATACAATTCAGAACCTTTAGATACCAGCTGCGGGGTGACGTAAGTAGCTTCTTCGAATTTTTTACCCAATTTCTCTTTTAAAGCTAGAAAGGTCACTTCCAAAGGATAGTAGGCAAATGCTTTTTCAAGTATTTTGAGATCATGCTCCCAGGTTGTAAATAAGCTCTCCCAATCAAACACTACTCCATTCTCGATGGCTAAACAAACATTGGTTACGGTATTTCTGATGGGTTCCCAGTAATAAACCTTCCCATCTTGATTTAGTCCATAAAGTAAGGAATTCTCAGACATTGGAAAGGAACCATTATTCTCCGAAATAAAATACCAAGGATCCTCAAAGTAGGAATGATCCATCATTGCCAATACGGAGGCATCAAGGTTGTAAGCATGTTCAAAAAATTCATGTATCGGCTCGGGGTCTCTCTCAATGAAGTAGGCAAACAAAAGCGGATCAATGGTCAAGATTTGTTTCGCAAGGGCTTGAGTCTCCGGTGTGTTCCAATCGAAATCCTTGGAAACAAAATAGCAGGCTTC
>JBEDEY010000159.1:0-2850 GCA_041175425.1 Bacteroidota bacterium
GCGGTATAGTCTACAATTAGTTTTTCCATGAGTTCTTGTGATTGTCTAGTTAATTTTTCCGAGTCGTTTTTTAATACCAGGTTCCAAAAATATGAGTTACCCTTAAAAATCAAGAACGGTATCCAAGGTTTTTTGGAGTCAGAAAATTTTTCTTAGACGAGGGAAGTAAGTCAGTTTATAGCCTCTTTCGTAGGCATAGTGAAGTTTCGCATTGACGGCAGCATCTGTGGACAGTTGTGTTTGAGGATTCCAGGTGATGGTACGGCCAAGCTCATGGGCAATGTTGCCTAGCGTACAGGCCGTGCAGGTGCTGTGGCCGATTTCTACCGGGACGATCGGGTCCTTGCGCTTGCGGATGCAGTCGATAAATTCGATGTGGTGTGCGCCGAAGCTAAAGTTTTCGGGTTCTTTGCCGAGCTGTAGCTCTGGGATTGAGCTGTCGTAATTGCCTCGAGAAACTTTTATCCAGCCTTTTTCTCCGATAAACTTCACGCCTTGTCGGCCTTCGTCAAATTTGGTGATTTGCATTTCTACCCCATCCGCGTAGCGGTAGATGAGGGGTGCTGCTGCGGATCCAGGGATGATGGTGGCAGGACCATTTCTGTCCTTACTTAGGCCCCATTGAGCGATGTCGATCATGTGTGCGCCCCAGTCGGTCATCAATCCACCACCGGTTTCCTTGTACCAGCGCCAAGCTCCCCAGGCAGTTTCGTTCTTATCAGGATTCAAGCTAATCCCTGGATTGAGCAGGTCATTGAATGCTAGGCTCGGAATAGGGCCAAGCCATTTTTCCCAGTTCAGGCCTGCAGGAATGGGCTGGGCAGCAAGGTCATAGGGCTTTGGGTGTGGATTGTCTCCTACGTGCACGAGTACCTGGGAGATTTTGCCCAGTTGTCCACGCTGTACGTGCATGGCGGCAGTTTGGAAGTTCACCGCTGCGCGTTGCATGGAACCCACGGCCAAGACAACTCCGTTTTCACGAACGGCTTGCACCAGGAGTTGTCCTTCTTTGATGGTGAAGGTCAGTGGTTTTTCCAGGTAAATGTCTTTCTTCGCTTTGCAGGCATCGATGGCCATCAGCGCATGCCAATGATCGGGTGAAGCAATCACCACCGCATCTACGTTGGGGTCCTGAAGGAGTTCACGGTAGTCCTCATACAGCTTGGGTGCAGTGACAGTCTTACCTGCTTCCGTTAGACCTTTTTGAACGCGAAGTGCAAATCGCTCTCGCTTGATTGCATACACATCTGCTCCTGCAACTACTTCCACTCCGGGGATGCGCATAAAATTGTTGAGCAAGCCCATGGCTTGGCGTCCTACACCAATAAATCCAAGGCGAACGCGCTCGTGGGCAACTTGAAAAAGAGGGGTTGGAGCAGTCGAGGCAAAGGAAAGGCCAGGAAGGATGCTTATTCCTGCGGAGGTCAAGAGGCTGGCGCCCAGGAATTTTCGACGTGAAAAAGAAGCAGACATATTAAATTTTGGGTTAAGGTATCATCGAACTAAAACTACTTTAAGGTAGTGGAAAATCTTTTTCATTTCCCAATTTCTGTAGGGATTGTGATAAAGGGAGTCATTCCTCCCTCGAGTGGTAGCGGATTTTTTCAGCAGTTGATGCCCTAGTTCTCCTTGGTTTTTCCGAGCTTTCGATAGAGAAAATCAATCGAAATGACTATTCAACAGTTGGAATATTTGATCGCCGTGGACAAGCACCGGCATTTTGGTCAGGCTGCTGCCGCTTGCTTTGTCACCCAACCTACCCTCAGTGCACAGCTGAGCAAATTGGAAAAGGAGTTGGGGGTGGTCTTATTTGACCGGAGTAAAATGCCCGTCATTCCTACGGAGTCTGGAGCGCAGGTGATCGAGCAGGCCAAGAAAGTGGTGACGGATAGCAAGGGAATTTTTGAGTTGGTCGCCCAACTGAAGGGTGACATTTCAGGGACGATCAAGCTGGGGATTCTTCCAACGCTTGCGCCCTATCTGCTGCACTTGTTTATCCGCAAATTTCTGGAGAATTACCCAGGCGTAAAATTGGTGGTGCACGAGATGGTAACGGAGGAAATTCTCAAAAAATTAAAAAACGATGAGCTCGATGTGGGGATTGTAGTGACTCCCTTGGAGCTGCCTGGGATCGTGGAGAAGCCCCTATTTTACGAGAAGTTCTATGCCTATTTTTCTACGGATCACGAGCTACTTTCCCAGCAGGAGATTGTGCCCGAGCAAATCAAGAAGGAGGAGCTCTGGGTCTTGCAGCAAGGGCATTGTTTCCGGGATCAGGTGCTCAACTTCTGTGACCAAAGCCTGTCTGGGCACCAAAATTTCCATTACGAAAGCGGTTCCTTGGAAGGCCTTCGCAACATGGTTAACCGCTACAAGGGGCTTACGCTTTTGCCTGAACTCGCTACCTGGGAACTATCCAAAGAGGAAAAATCGCGGCTTCGTCCATTTGTCGGAGCATCTCCAACGCGGGAGGTGAGCCTGATTTTAAATCGCAGCTTTATGAAGCAAAAATTGGTGGAGTTGCTGTTTAAAGCCATCACGGAGGCCGTCCCCTATCCAATGACCTCCAAGGCACATGGAAAGGTGGTTCGCTTTACTTGATTCGTTTGAGCCAGTAGCGTTCTGCCAAGGGCCCCTCTATTTTCTGTCCTTTGGAATCGAGCTGAATCAAGAATGAGTCTTGCATGAGGTATTGGCTGGGATATCCCCCGATCTTTCCGACTAGGGTTAGCCTTGTTTCACTTGCCGACTTTTCCCACACCACCTTTCCGGTGAATTCTTCTTCCAACGCATCGTTGCGGCCATGGTACTCGGTATGGAGTGTAAAAGTGCTGTCCTGGTTGAGGCGAA
>JBEDEY010000160.1:0-17978 GCA_041175425.1 Bacteroidota bacterium
GAGTAAATCTAATGCTGTACCCAGCCAACCTTGAGCAAAAAATAAACTTCGTAAAGATTAAGGAGCTCCTCAAGGCAGAGTGTACCTCTCCTTTGGGGCAAAGCTATGTAGATAGTATTTCCTTTTCTTCTGATTTTTCCTTGGTTCAGCGACTTTTGGACCAAACAGAAGAGTTTCGACAGCTCCTCATTGCTGGAGAGTCTTTTCCCTCCTCCAATTTCACCAACTTGAATCCCTACTTGGAAAAAGCCAAGTTGGAGGGTGCTTTTTTGGAACAAGAAGAATTTCAAGAAGTCAAATTGGCACTTCAAACACTCAAGTCTTGCATCACTTTCTTTCAAAAATCCGGCGAGCCATACCCTACACTCAAGGCCTTGTTGGGACTTCTGATTGACCTTGACCTCAAATTGCTTCAGGTGATCGATCAGGTGCTGGATGAGAAGGGTAAATTGAGAAGCAATGCTTCCAAGGAGCTACAACTGATTCGTACCCAACTGCTGTATGAGGAAAGTCGCTTGAGAAAAGTGATGGAGCGGATTTTTAAAGAATCCCGAGCCAAGGGGTTGATGCCTGAAGATGCAGCCATGACAATTCGGGGTGGAAGGATGGTGATTCCAATTGCTGCCGAGAATAAGCGGAAGCTCCGTGGTTTTATCCATGATGAGTCTGCAACCGGGCAGACTGTATTTATGGAGCCGGAAGAGGCACTTGATATCAATAATGAAATTCGCGACTTGGAGTACATGGAAAAGCGCGAAATCATTCGGATCCTTACTCGTCTCACGGATCAACTGCGGCCTACTATTCCTGCCCTTCGTAAGGCCACCAACTTTCTGGGCGTGTTAGATTTTGTGCGTGCCAAGGCACGATTTGCCCTTAAAACGGACAGCCATAAACCTGTTTTGACGCAAGAAAGATCCCTTTCCTGGACCCAAGCAAGGCATCCTATCCTGGAGATTTCTTTAAGGTCTCAAGGGAAACAAGTAGTCCCCTTAAGCATTAATCTGGATAGCCAAAAGAGACTCCTCCTTATTTCTGGACCCAATGCGGGTGGTAAATCTGTAGCTCTCAAGACTGTGGCGTTATTGCAATACATGTTGCAGTGCGGCCTTTTGCTACCAGTTCATCCTGACTCCAAAAGTTCGTTGTTTGATCACTTTTTTATTGACATTGGTGATGAGCAAAGCTTGGAAAATGATTTAAGTACATACTCTTCCCATTTGATGAGTATGAAGCACTTTACCCAGTTTGCCAATAAGAAAACAATCCTATTCATCGATGAATTTGGAACGGGTACCGAGCCACAGTTTGGTGGAGCGATTGCAGAATCTATCCTGCTGAGCTTAGCCAAGCTAGGAGCTTATGGGGTAATCACTACCCACTATGGAAACCTAAAACAGTTGGCGGATAAGCAACAGGGCCTAGTCAACGGTGCGATGCGTTACGATGTGGAAAAATTGGAGCCTTTGTATCAATTGGAAATCGGGAAACCAGGATCCTCTTTTGCTTTGGAAATTGCTGCAAAAATCGGTTTGTCCAAAGAAATCGTAGCCTATGCCAAGCAGCAAATTGGTGAAGAACGGGTTCGGTATGACCGACTGCTTACTCAATTGGAGAATGAGAAAAATCAGTATGACCTTCTCTTGAAGGAAGTTCGGGAAAAGGATAAGGCACTTGAGGTAACCTTGAAGGAGTATGGAAAGCTGAAAGAAACTTTAGAGCAAACCAAAAAGCAATACATCCAAGAGGCCAAACTTGAAGCAAAATCCATCCTGGATCAAGCCAATAAAAAAATTGAATCCGTGATTCGAGAGATCAAGGAGGGGAAAGCTGAGAAGGAAGCCACCAAAACCTTGCGAAAGGAACTCGATGTGTTTAAAGAAGAAATTAAACCTGAGAAAACCACGGTTAAGGAGCCCAGTATTCAAGTAGTAGGGGGTCAAATTCAGGTAGGAGACTGGGTACGGCTAAAGGATAATGGGGCCATTGCAGAAGTAGTCGCGATAAAAAATAAAGATGTTGAGCTTCTGATTGGAGACTTAAAGTCGAATGTGAAGCTTTCTCGATTGGAGAAAATCGCGAGAGCAGAAGTGAAGAAGGAATTGAAGTCTATCGAAAAAAGAGGGAGTTATCAAACGACATCTAAGATGATGGATTTTTCCCCAAACTTAGATTTGAGAGGAAAAAGGGGAGAAGAAGTACTTCCGCTGATTCAAACTTTTATTGATGAGGGAAACATGCTGGGAGTAAAAAATCTACGGATTGTCCATGGAAAGGGTGATGGCATCCTCCGAGAGGTGAGTCGTAATTTGTTACGAACCATGCCTCAGGTAGGAAAATTGGAGGATGAACATGCCGATAGAGGTGGTGCTGGAGTAACACTAGTCACCCTCAAGTAGTACAGCGCTTATTTTTTAACGAGGTTGAAGGTGTAGTTTCCTGATAGAGAAGAAGTTCCATCTACCCGTGCCCCTGGTATTGGAATCCGGAAGTCTAATCGTAGTGTAGTACCTGTTTGCGTAAAGGAGATTTCACGCGTTGCGGCAGGCTTGCTCCCTGTTAAGATAAATTTATCAAAGTTGGTTCCGGCAAAACTCCAGGTACCATTGGCATCGAATAACTCAGCAGCATTTCTAGTGGAATAGGTTTTGGAAGCTCCCGCATTGAGGAATAGCTCAAATGTAGCATAGGTGCTTGTTACATTTTGTCCATCTCGAGTAACTGAACCCCCACCGGCGATAGTCCACTGCGCTGTACCTGTTCCTGAAAGGGCTTCAGTTGCGATTTGTTCTGGAGTTTTATTTACGTCAGGCTTTTCTCCTTTTTCCTTGCAAGCAACTAGAAGGCTAAAAATTAAAACAAATTGGAGAAGGGAAAGAAATCGAAAATTCATTTGAGCTTTAGTTTTTAAAGAATACAACTACAAGAATACGGACCATTTGACTTACTTAAAGTTTTCCATGGCTATTTTTTTATCACAAAAATCATATTCACGCGGGTCATTGGAGCAGATCACTAAAATCCTATCCAATGCATACTGCTGGATCAGTTTCAAATACCAGGATAGGCCTTGGGTATCTAAGTTGGTGGTAGGCTCGTCCAAAAGGAGTAAAGGAACCTCTGAGAAAATGGCAAGGGCAAGTTTTACCCGCTGCTTCATGCCAGAAGAAAATTGAGAAATGGATTTGGATTTGTGTTTTTCCAAACCTAGAATCTCAAGAATTTCTGTGGTGCTTCGGTTTTGAAGTGGTTTTTTAAATTCGAAATGGAAGTTAATCACCTCGCTTAAAGTGAATTCTTCAGGCAATTCCAAATAGGGGGTCGCTAATGCGAGGCTTCGGAACCAGTGCTCTTCACCAATTTGAGTTACTCCTGATTGGTATTGTATAGTTCCTGCAGTCAAAGGAATGGCTCCAGAAAGGCATTTCAAAAGGGTAGATTTTCCAGATCCATTACCTCCTGTTATGGCAAGGGTGTCACCAGAGGAAAGTTCCAGGTCAAGATTTTTAAAAATCCATTCGTTGTGAAATCGCTTGGAGGCGTTTTTAACCTGAACGGTAAACATGCTAGTTGATGTAGCCTTTCATTACCCCACGTTCTGAGGATCGGATAAAATTTAAAATTTCATCGCGCTCTTTGGTGGCGGGAAGGTTGATTTCAATTTCTTCAAGTGCACGGCTGTTGTTTAAGCTATTCAAGAATAGGTAACGGTAGACCTCTTGAATGTGTGCAATTGTTTCGCTTGAGAAGCCTCTTCTTCGCAAACCCAAGGAATTGACACCTGCGTAGGTGAGGGGCTCTCTTGCAGCCTTTGTAAAGGGAGGTACGTCTTTTCTGACCAAAGAGCCTCCGGAAATCATGGCATGCATGCCTACTTTCACAAACTGATGCACGGCACTTGATCCGCCGATTATCGCCCAATCTTCGATGACTACATGACCTGCGATTTGAACCGAGTTGGCTACAATGACGTGACTTCCAATGACACAATCGTGCGCGACGTGAACATAGGCCATCAACAGGCAATTACTCCCCACTACGGTCGTTTGCTTGTCTACCGTGCCACGAGAAATGGTTACGCACTCACGAATGGTAGTATTGTCTCCGATCACTACCGTAGATTCTTCTCCTTGAAATTTGAGATCCTGTGGGATGCCTGCAATGACGGCGCCAGGGAAAATCTTGCAATTTTTTCCAATTCTTGCGCCAGGGTAGATGGTCACATTGGACCCGATCCAGGTATTATCCCCAATGATCACATCTTCATGAATCATGGTGAAGGGATCTACATGTACTCCTGAGCCTAATTTGGCATCAGGATGAATGGAAGACATCGTACTTATCATAGCTCTTTTCGGGTAATGCTTGCAGTCATAATGGCTTCACATACTAGATTGTTTCCTACGTATGCTTCGCCTTTCATTTTGGCAATTCCCCTACGGATAGGGGCAAGGAGCTCACATTTAAAAATAATGGTATCACCAGGCAAAACCATTTTTCTAAACTTGCAACTTTCAATGCCTAGAAAATAGGTCCAGTAATTTTCTGGGTCTTCTACCGAGCTCAAAACCAATATCCCTCCTGTTTGCGCCATGGCTTCTACTTGCATGACTCCAGGCATCACAGGATTGCCAGGGAAATGACCCATAAAGAATGGCTCATTCATCGTTACATTTTTCACCCCTGCTACCACAGTATCATCCAGATAGATGATTTTATCGATTAGTTGAAAAGGATAGCGATGCGGTAAAATATTGCTAATTTGATTGATATCCATCACTGGAGGAAGCTTTGGATCGTAAAATGGAATATGGGTAGATCCCATTTTCTCCATTGCGCGCTTCAATTTCTTTGCAAAAGCTACATTCGCCGCATGTCCCGGTCGAGCAGCCAATATTTGGGCTTTCAAAGGTCTGCCTACCAAGGCCAAGTCACCCACCACATCCAATAGTTTGTGGCGTGCCGGCTCATTTTTGTAGCGTAAATCTACATTATTGAGAATCCCTTCTTTTTTCACTTCGACGGATTCCTTGTTGAACATTTTGGCCAAATGAGCCAATTCCTCTTTTTCAACCACTCGATCTACCACCACAATGGCATTGTTCAAATCCCCTCCCTTGATTAGGTTGGATTTGTAAAGCATTTCCAACTCATGCAAGAAGCAAAAGGTTCTGCAAGAAGCTATTTCAGTTCTAAATTGGCTGATGTCAGTAATCGAAGCATGCTGACTACCTAGCACTGGTGAGTTGTAGTCCACCATTACGGTTACACGGTAGTTGCTAGCAGGTAGCGCCACCATTTCTACTTCTCTGGAAGGATCCTTGTATTGGATGGTCTCTTGAACTTCAAAAAATCGTCTCAATGCATTTTGTTCCTCAAAACCAGCATCCTCGAGTACCTCGATAAACTGGATAGAGGAGCCATCCATGATTGGAGGTTCTGGGCCATCAAGCTGAACCAACACATTGTCTATCTCCATGCTCATCAATGCAGCGAGCACATGCTCCACTGTATACACTCTAGCCCCATTTTGCTCCAGGGTTGTGCCTCGTGATACATCCACTACCAAATCGCAATCTGCATCCACTGTTGGGCGACCTTCCAAATCAATGCGCTGGAATTTGATGCCATGATTGGGTGGAGCCGGCAAAAAGGTCATGTTAGAGACCACACCTGTGTGTAGCCCTACCCCGGACAATTCTACCTGCTTTCGGATGGTATGTTGTTTGACTTTCATGTGTTTTACACTAAAACGAGATTTGGGTCATAAAATTACCCCTTTTTTTCGAGTTGTTGAATGCGTTTCTGGAGATCATCCAGATTTTTAAATATGCTGTAGGAACGAAGAAAATGGTTCAAATCCATGGCTAAGAAGCCAAAAAGAGTCTTTCCAGGGCTAGTTATCGATTTACTTATTCCAGTATTTCCACCAATGGTCGTTCGGTCGGCGATTTTGAGGTGGCCTGCAATACCCACCTTACCCGCAAGCACACAATGCGCCCCGATTTCTGTAGAACCTGATATGCCTGTTTGCGCGGCAATTACCGTATGTTCCCCGATTACAACATTGTGAGCGATATGAACCTGATTGTCAATTTTGGCCCCTTTTCGAATTAAGGTGCTGCCCATGGTGGCGCAATCTATGGTCGTATTGGCGCCTATACTTACCTGGTCTTCAAGCACTACATTTCCCACTTGTGGAATGGTCTTGTAGGACCCATCAGCTTGTGGTGCAAATCCAAAGCCATCAGAACCCAACACTGCTCCGGCATGGATCACACAGTTTTTTCCGATTCGGGTGTCTGCATAAATTTTGGCGCCTGCATGAATGACGGTACCATCTCCTATGTGAACACGATCTCCAATAAAGGCCTGTCCATAGATTTTAACACCTTTACCTAAAGTACAGTTTTTACCGATGTAGGAGAAAGCGCCTCGATATCCCTGATCTCCCATGCTGCTGCTTTCAGCCATGTAGCTAGGTTGTTCGACTCCTACAAGGCTAGCTTGGTTGAGCTGCTGATAGGCTTCCAGTAGGGTGGTAAAGCCAGTGTAGGCATCCTTTACCCGGATGAGTGCCGTTTTGTAGGGTTTTGTGGCAACAAAATCAGCAGATACAATGACTGCTGTGGCTTCCGTTTCGTAGAGAAAATTCTCGTATTTTTCATTTGCCAAAAAGGCAATGCCTCCGGGTTGGCCTTCCTGGATTTTATCGAGGCGGTAAACTTTTAAGCTGGAGTCTCCTTCTACAGTTCCCCCCAAAATACCAGCAAGTTGTTCCAGTGAAAATTCCATAGTTGGCAAAGTGGTTTAGTTGGGCAAAATTAAACTTTTTGCTACGCATACGTAATGTTTTTCCACCATCTTGCTCATGATCTTGATGTTGGGTAAGTCGGCAGCACTGGCGACATCGACCACTTCTCCTTTTTTGGTTAAAATGGAAATGCGGTCTTTTTCCAAATACCCATAATTACTGATCGTACCCGTGGAGAAAAAATAACCCAAATCTTCATCAGACACTTGGAGTTTTCTCTGCGCTTTGGCACGTAAGTGTTCGATTTCCTCACTTGAAAAAGGCTCGTTCACGAGGTTGATTTTAAACAGCTTTCGCGTCAAAAACATTTGAGAGATGTTTCGAAGCACGTAGTCTGGATCATTTTTCCAGAGCTTAATAGCACCCCAAATATCAAAGTCATCCAGCTGTAAAAACTTTTTGAGCAAGCTCGAATCTGCTTTAAAATCTGCTAGTGACACTTCCTGGCTCATGAAGTAGGCCATCTCTTCGGTTACATAAAAATTCCGTCCACCTTGTGCCAATTTCTTGGCCCGCTGAATCAGATTGATTAGCATTTTCTCTGCGCTAACTGTTGTTTTATGCAAATACACCTGCCAATACATCAGCCTTCGCGCACTCAAAAAGTTTTCAATGGAATAGATGCCCTTTTCTTCAATCACCAACTGATCGTCCTTCACGGCCATCATTTTAATGATTCGATCCGCACCAATGGTGCCTTCGGATACACCTGTAAAGAAACAGTCTCGCTGTAAGTAGTCCAATCGATCGATGTCCAGCTGACTTGAAACGAGCTGATGCAGGAATTTTTTAGGGTACTGGTTTTTAAATATGCGGAGCGCTAAAGTCAATTGCCCTCCAAACTCCTCGTTGAGCAGTTCTATAGTCAGCAATGAAAGTTCTTCGTGAGGAATCCCTTGCAATAAGCTATATTCCAAAGCGTGAGAGAAGGGTCCATGCCCTATGTCATGCAAAAGAATGGCGATTAAAGCTGCCTCGTATTCTTCTTCACTGATGTCGGTACCTTTGATCCGTAAGTTGTCCAAGGTGATGCTCATCAAGTGCATGGCACCTAAAGCATGGTGAAATCGAGTATGTAATGCCCCAGGGTAGACGAAATCAGTTAAACCTAATTGACGGATTCGGCGTAATCGCTGAAAGTAAGGATGGTCAATGATGGCAAAAATTAACTCGCTAGGGATGGTTATAAAACCATAAACGGGATCATTGAGTATTTTCTGGCTTTTCAATCAGCACGGATTTGATTGACTCAAAAGTAATTATAATTTTAGAAGAAAAGGGAAGAAAGATGTCTCAAAAATTCAAGGTGCTGTGGGCAGACGATGAAATTGATCTACTCAAACCCCACGTCCTATTTCTGGAAGGAAAGGGCTGTGTAATTACGACCGTTAATTCTGGGGTAGATGCCATCGAAGAAGTTGAAAACGCCAATTTTGACGTAGTGTTTTTGGATGAAATGATGCCAGGAATGACCGGATTGGAGACGCTGCAGCAGATCAAGCAGCTCAAGCCTCAGATCCCAGTAGTCATGATTACAAAAAGTGAGGAAGAGCAACTTATGGATGAGGCGATAGGGGGTAAAATCGCAGACTACCTGATCAAGCCACTTAACCCTAGCCAAATATGGCTTTCTGTCAAAAGAATTCTCCAAAACCGACAGTTAGTGGAGTCAAAGACTGCCCAAAATTACCAGCAAGAATTTAGACAGATCGGCCAAGCTTTGGACGAAGCATCCACCCCTCAGGAGTGGGCGGATCTTTACAAGAAGCTTACTTTCTGGGAAATGGAAATTGATCGCACCGAAAACAAGAACATGTTGGAAGTGCTTGAAGCTCAAAAAACGGAAGCAAACAGTGCGTTTGGGAGATTTGTCAAGGCAAATTACCTGGATTGGGTAGCGAGCCCAGAAGTCGATGCGCCACTGCTATCCCCCCAAGTTCTTAAGGAATGGGTCTTCCCTATTTTGAAAAAGAAACGGCCCGTATTTTTTATTTTAATTGACAACCTCCGGTTAGACCAATGGGAAGAAATTGAGCCGCTACTGGGTGCATACTTTCATGTGGAAGAAAAATCCACCTATTACAGCATACTCCCGACTACCACCGCCTTCGCCAGAAATGCCTTGTTCTCCGGCATGATGCCTTCAGAGATGGCTAGTCGCTATCCACACCTATGGGAAGATGAAGATTCGGAAGAGGGAAAAAATAAAAGTGAAGAGGAATGGTTGAAAATCAACCTAGAAAAAAATCGAATCCCCGTAAAATATTCCTACCACAAGATTTTGCAAATGCAGGAAGGAAAAGCGGTGCTTGATCAAGTCCATAGTTTGCTTCAGAACGAATTCAATGTACTGGTGTACAATTTTGTAGATATGATTTCGCATGCGCGCACCGACATGAAAATGATCCGTGAGCTGGCACCAGATGAGTCGGCTTACCGTTCCTTGACCCGAAGCTGGTTCGAACATTCCTCTTTATTTGAGCTGATGAAAAAAATACAGCAAGCAGGAGGGGAGGTGATTTTGACCACAGATCACGGTACTAAGAGAGTAAATAGGCCTTACAAGATTATTGGAGATAAGCATGTCACGACAAACTTGCGCTACAAGCAAGGAAAGAATTTGAATTTTGAGGCTGGGAAAGTTTTTGAGGTGAGGCGCCCCGAGGATGCCAAGCTTCCGAGACTGAATGTATCCTCTTCCTATGTCTTTGCAGTGGAGGATTATTTCTTTGCTTACCCCAATAATTACAATTACTACGTGAACCACTTCAAGGATACTTTCCAGCATGGGGGGATTTCACTTGAGGAAATGATTGTTCCTATTGTACATTTGCGGTCTAAGACCTGATTATTTTGCAAACCATCACCTACACCCTAGACCGTATTGATGAAATAGCCCAGCTGTTAATTCAGGAAGCGGGCGATCAAAAAGTTTGGATTTTCAGAGGTGAAATGGGTGCAGGAAAGACCACCTTGATCAAATCCCTTGCTAAGGCCTTACAGGTAGTGGACTCGGTAAGTAGTCCTACCTTTGGAATAGTCAACGAATACCAAACTCAAGCGAAGGAACTCCTTTATCATTTTGACTTTTATCGCTTAGATGATCCCATGGAGGCCTTGGATATCGGAATAGAAGAGTATTTTTATAGTGGAAACTACTGTTGGCTCGAGTGGGCTGAAAAGATTGCTCCCTTTTTACCAGAGCGATTTTTCCACATTGAGCTTGCCTTAGCTTCTGAAACAGGAAGAATATTAACCCATCACCACCATCAAAATGGCCACTGATTTGTCTGGAGTAGCTGCCGTGGGATTGATCCCCAAAGAGTCTCCCGCTCAACTAAAAAAAGGAGGTAAACCCATCAGCATAGGTTTGCCTAAGGAAACTTCCTCCGAGGAGAAGCGAGTGGTTTTAAGCCCGGAAGCAGTTCGTATTTTGAATGAAAATGGGATTTCAGTCCTTGTGGAAACGCAGGCAGGGGATCGCGCCAAGTTTTCAGACCAGCAGTTTTCGGATGCAGGTGCAAAAATAGTGTATTCCCGCAAGGAGGTATTTGCGGCTGATGTGGTTGTCAAAGTAAATGCCCCCACAGAAGAAGAAATCGCAGACATGTCAGTTGGATCCTGCTTGATTTCTGCCTTGCAACTTGAAAAGCAAGAGTCAACTTACATACAGGCCCTCAACGCAAAAAAGATCACATCCCTCGCTTTTGAGTACTTGGAAGACAAAGTGGGAGGGATGCCCGTGGTTCGTGCCATGTCAGAAATCGCTGGAAGCACGGTGATGCAGATTGCTTCGGAATACCTTTCTAGCGTAAACGAAGGAAAAGGATTGATTTTGGGAGGAATTACGGGGGTGCCGCCCACTCAAGTGGTCATCATTGGCGCAGGTACGGTAGCGGAATATGCCGCTCGCACTGCCCTAGGTTTGGGCGCAAACATCAAAGTTTTTGACAATCACCTCTACAAGCTCAGACGTATCAAACAGTTACTGGGACAGCAGATTGCAACTTCTACGATCGATAATGCGAATCTGTCACAAGCCTTGGCTGAGGCAGATGTAGTGATCGGGGCCTTGCGTGCCGAGAAGGGGAAAAATAAAATTGTAGTTTCCGAAGAAATGGTGGCTAAGATGATGCCAGGGAGCATTGTGATTGATGTGAGTATTGATCAAGGAGGCTGCATTGAAACAGCACAGGTCACCTCTCATGAAAACCCGGTGTATCGAATCCATGAGGTGATTCATTATGGGGTGCCTAATATTGCTTCTCGAGTAGCCCGAACAGCCTCGTATTCCTTGAGTAATATTTTTACGCCAATATTGCTCCAAATGAATGATTTGGGAGGAGCTGAGGAAATGATATTTACCTACAAATGGTTTCTCAAAGGGGTGTATACCTACCGTGGAAGTTTGACCAATGCATTTATGGCTAAGAAATTTGGATTAAGCCACAAGGAGTTGCAGCTGCTACTAGCTGCTCGGTATTGATAAGCGCTCGGTCTAGCGCCTCATTTCAGATTAAAAAAAATGAATTATTTTTGATGGATTTATCTGCGAATTTCCAAACAGTACTCATGCGAAAAGTTCTCCTTGTTCTTTCCTTCTTTTTCAGTACTGCCTATGCAGTGGCGCAACAGCCTCCAGCTGCCTACCTCAAAGCCAAATCCGATTTGGATGCGAAGGCCTACGGAATGGCTAAAGATGGATTCACAGCTTTTCTCGATGAGACAAAATATGGGGTTCTATCCAATTATGCTGCCTTTCACAGTGCTGAGGCAGCACTTGAACTCAATCAAGCTCCTCAAGCCATTGAGTTGCTATCTTCCTTGAAAGGAAAGGTTTGGAGCCAATCCGAAGAGACTACCTACCTACTTGCACTGGCTTATTTCCAAAACAATCAACTTTTAGAGGGACTTCAAGCAATGAAGGGGCTTACTCGTGAGCCGTTTTTGAGCAAAGGGGCACGGGCCACATTTTCCTATTTGCAAAAAACATCTTCCAATTTTCTGACCACCAACCTTGAACAATTCAAGGAAAACGAGGGGTTCACTGCGGCCTTGGTCTATGTGTTGCAACAGAAATCCATCATGACTGCCTCGGAGCGGAGTACACTCAATCAACTTATTCAGTCTGGTGTACAACCAGCATTGAAGGATAGGGTGCTAGATGTAGTAGTAATCTTGCCATTTACCACGAGCTCTGAACAGGATATTTCTGTGATGGAATCCACCAATTTCCTACTGGAACTCTACCAAGGGATTGAATTGGAAGTGGCACGACTTAAAGCCGATGGCGTAGCGATTCAGCTACATACCTTTGATTCGAAACGTGATCTGGAATACCTAAATGCACTCGTAAAAGACCCAACTGTTCTAGCTGCAGATGTAATCTTAGGCCCCATTTACCCAGAAGAAACAGCCTTAATAAGTGCATTTGCTGAGGCTCAAAAAATTCCATTTATTCACCCACTTTCCAATCTCGGTGATCGATTTGAAGAAAGCCAATTCAGTTACTTATTTAGACCAGCATTAACTTCTTTGGCAAATGGGGTAGTAAATACCCTGAAAACACAAGGATGGGGGAAAACCGTAGCCATTGGCTATAGTAGTAATTCTCGAGATGAGCAACTTGGTCTTTTACTTCAGAATCAATTGACAAAGGAAGGGTTTAGTGTCGTCAAGGTTCAAAAAGTCGATTCCAAGAATGCCAACACTTTCCTTCAAGGTTTGGGAGTACGAAGAGGAAACCAACCTGCAGTAAACCAGGTGATTTTACTTTCAGATGATCCAGCATTAGCACAGCCTGTTTTTTCCCTCATGGAAAGCATCTCTGCTGAGGTACCCTTGCTGGTCATGGATTCCTGGTTAGGCTTTAATTTTTCAAATTTCGAGATGTTGGAATATGCTAATTTCTATTTCATTTCGAACAATACCCCAAAGTATCATTCGGATGCCATGGATGATTTCCGGAAAGAATATTATTCCAAACACCTGCAATTCCCTTCCACCAATTCCCTTCTAGGCGCTGAATTGGTTTACTGGGTCCATACCAATGCGGAATTTGCGCAAGATTTTGATCTCCGCCCAAGTTTGGATAAAAACGGGAATCAGTCAGGTCGACTCACATGGGGATTTAATTTTCAAAAAGTGAACAACAACAGCTATTCTCCTGTTTTTAAGCTTGAATCTGGAGAATTGATCCCATTAAACTAAACCATGCAAATTTCTGAAAGCAAAAGGCTTTTTGCCCATGCTAAAAATTTTATCCCTGGAGGAGTAAATTCTCCCGTTCGTGCTTTCCGTGCTGTCGGTGGTGAACCCATCTTTATTAAAAAAGCGGATGGAGCATTTATTCACGACGAGGATGGTAATTCCTACATTGAACTCATCAACAGTTGGGGGCCGATGCTGTTGGGTCACAATTCCCCGCTGATCCGTGAGGCAGTGATTCGTGCCATGGAAGATGGGACCTCCTTTGGAGCACCCACAGCACGTGAGGTAGAAATGGCGGAGCTATTGGTTCGCATGGTGCCTTCCCTTGAAAAAGTCCGCATGGTCAATTCAGGTACTGAAGCTACCATGTCTGCTATCCGCGTGGCGAGAGGCTTTACCGGGCGGGATAAAATCATCAAAATGGAAGGGCATTACCATGGACACGGAGATTCTTTCCTCATTGCTGCAGGCTCTGGCGCGATCACCATGGGGCACCCGGATTCCCCCGGAGTTACGCTAGGTACCGCAAAAGATACACTTTTAGCTCCCTTCAACGACTTAAATTCCATTGAGTCTTTGGTACAGGCGAATAAAGGCGAAATCGCTGCATTGATTTTGGAGCCAGTTGCAGGAAATATGGGATTGACCTTACCGCAAGAAGGGTACCTGCAGGGTCTTCGTGACATTTGTACTCGTGAAGGAATTGTATTGATTTTCGATGAGGTGATGACCGGTTTCCGATTGGCCAAGGGTGGTGCGCAAGAGCGATTTGGGGTGATTCCTGATTTGACTACCCTAGGTAAAATCATCGGTGGAGGCATGCCAGTTGGGGCCTATGGAGGGAAAAAGGAGATTATGGACTTTGTCTCTCCCGCAGGTCCAGTTTACCAAGCAGGTACGCTATCTGGGAATCCTATTGCGATGGCAGCTGGATTGGCGATGCTCCATCACCTAGACACCCATCCCGAAGTCTACACTCGTTTGGAAACCATAGGCGAAGCGTTAACTGCAGGAATAAAAAGCATCAATTCAACTTTGGGTCTTGACTATACCCTCAACAAATTGGGAAGCATGTATTCCTTGTTTTTCACTTCTAGCCCAGTTACTGATTTTGAGTCAGCAAAAAAATCCGATACCCAACTGTTTGGTCGTTACTTCCAAAGCATGTTAAAGCGAGGGGTTTATTTGGCTCCTTCTCAGTTTGAAAGTTTGTTTTTATCCACTGCGTTGACAGATGAATTGATCGGAAAGATACTTCAGGCGCATGAGGAGAGCATGAAGGAAATTCATTAAACAAGAGACGATGATTTTGAAAGTATACGGCATCAAAAATTGCGACACGATGAAGAAAACCTTCTCCTTTCTAGAGGAAAAAGGCATTTCTTACGAATTTTTTGATTACAAAAAGCAAGCTCCTACTTTGGAACTACTCAAAAGCTTCCATTCAAATACTAGTTTGGATACCTTGGTAAATCGTCAGGGGACCACCTACAAAAAGTTGGATGATTCGCAGAAAGCAGCGGTAGGGCAGGAATTAACCGCATTTCCAATTTTGATGGCGCAGCCTAGCATGATCAAAAGGCCTATAATTGAATATTCCGATGGAAGCATCACCTTGGGATTTGTGCCCGAGGAGATTGCCTCAAAATTGAAGTAATTAGGATTGCTTTATCCAGGAGATTCCTGGTTTGCAATTAGGACTGCGGTGGGAAAAATGCCGGTAAGTGCTTCAGGATATCTCTACTCATGCTATCCAAATCATAGGAAGGTTTCCATCCCCAATCTGCTTGCGCGCGGCTATCATCGATGCTATCCGGCCAAGAATCTGCGATTGCCTGGCGAAAATCCACTTGATAGTTAATTTCAAAGTTAGGCACCTCTTTTTTGATGCTTGCAAAAATCTCCTTCGGAGAAAAACTCATGCCTGCGAGATTGTAGCTCGATCGGATTTTGACTGCGTCTTTGGGTGCATTCATCAGATCTAAGGTAGCCTTGATGGCATCCGGCATGTACATCATGGGTAGGTAGGTGTCCTCGCTCAAGAAACAGGTGAAAGGCTGATTTGCAATCGCCTTGTGGTAGATGTCAACTGCATAATCTGTGGTACCTCCTCCGGGCAAAGATTTGTAGCCGATTAGGCCGGGATAGCGAAGACTCCGTACATCCACTCCGTATTTTTCAAAGTAGTAGTTGCACCAACCTTCCCCTGCAAGTTTGCTAATTCCATAGACCGTGTTTGGGTCTTTTTCACAAAATTGGGGGGTATGGATTTTGGGGGTGGTTGGCCCAAAAACAGCAATGGAAGATGGCCAATAGATCTTATCCAATCCACATTCTTTCGCGAGTTCCAATACATGGAGCAAGCTATCCATGTTGAGTTGCCAAGCAAACTGAGGATTTTTTTCACCAGTAGCAGATAGCACTGCGGCGAGGTGGTAGATCTGTGTTACCCTTTCCTTTTTTACCAAGGTACCCAAGGCATCCTTGTCCATCACATCCAGCACTTCAAACCTGCAGTAGGGAAATTGGGTACTTGCGGCTGCTCGTAAGTCAGTTGCAATCACTTGATCTCCACCAAATTGATCTGCAAGCGCACGGGTTAATTCTGAGCCGAGCTGCCCAGCAGCTCCAATAACGAGGATTTTGTCCATAGGGTGGTCTTTCAAATAACCCGTAGTTGACGTCAGGGTTTTTGTTTTATATTTGGGTTCACTTGCGCAAAAATAATAAAAAACACCTGGTTCCAGCCGATTTTTGATCAGTGGAACCTTAAATTTTGCCAAGATTAACTCCTTAATCAGTCAACCATGTACGAGCAGTTTAAACCCAAATTAGAACAAGAATTACAGTCCATTGAGGAAGCAGGTCTATTTAAACGAGAGCGAATTATCACTTCCCCACAGTCGGCAGAAATCACCATTGCTGGAGGAAAGCAGGTATTGAATTTTTGTGCAAACAACTACCTCGGATTGTCTTCTCATCCACGGGTAGTTCAGGCCGCTAAAGAAGCGATTGATACCCATGGTTTTGGCATGTCATCCGTGCGATTTATTTGTGGCACTCAGGATATCCATAAGGAACTTGAAAAAAAGCTTTCTGAATTTTTGGGGACAGAAGATACCATTTTGTATGCTGCAGCTTTTGATGCCAATGGAGGCGTTTTTGAGCCACTATTTGGAGCTGAAGATGCCATCATTTCAGATGCATTGAATCATGCATCCATCATCGATGGGGTTCGTTTGTGTAAAGCCATGCGCTACCGATACGAGCACAATAACATGGAGGACCTAGAGAAGCAACTTCAGGATGCGGTGGCTGCTGGTGCTCAGCAAAAAATCATTGTCACCGATGGAGTCTTTTCCATGGACGGCACCATCGCGAAGCTGGACCAAATTGTAGCCTTAGCAGAAAAATACCAGGCATTGGTGATGACCGATGAGTGTCATTCCACAGGATTTATGGGAAAAACAGGTAGGGGAGTCCACGAGCACAGAGGAGTGATGGGCAAGATCGATATCATCACCGGTACCTTAGGCAAGGCCTTGGGTGGAGCTTCTGGTGGATTTACTTCTGGAAGAAAAGAGATTATTGAATTGCTTCGCCAGCGATCTAGACCTTATTTATTTTCAAATACCCTTGCGCCATCGATCACGGGAGCGTCCATAGCGGTGCTTGAATTGCTATCTGAGACCACTGAATTAAGAGATAGGCTTGAAAAAAACACAAGCTACTTCCGCGAAAAGATGGAGGCAGCTGGATTTGATATCAAACCAGGGGAACATGCAATTGTACCTATCATGCTTTACGATGCCGTGCTTTCCCAGAAGATGGCGGAGAAATTACTGGAAAGAGGAATCTATGTCATTGGATTTTACTACCCAGTAGTTCCCAAAGGGCAAGCTCGAATTCGCGTTCAAATCTCAGCAGGCCATCAGCAAGAGCATTTGGATCAAGCGATTGCTGCATTTATTGCAGTAGGAAAAGAATTGGGAGTGATTCAGTGAGATAAAAAAAGGGATGTGAAAACATCCCTTTTTTTATCCTCCTACTTTGGTAGGCAAGCCTTTTTTCTTGGCAAAATCGTGTTCCGAAAGATTTTCAAATCGATCGTACAAGTCCTCGTTGTTGAGGTAGTCGTTGATGATTTCTCTAACTTCTTGAAAAGAAAGGTTATGCAAAACCTTCCCGTTTTTCGCCATCGAGATTTGTCCTGTTTCCTCCGAAATAACCAGGATTAAAGCATCAGTCGCTTCTGACATGCCGATTCCTGCGCGGTGACGAAGTCCAAACTGTGCGGGCACCTCACGTTCGGTGACTGGGAGAATGCAGCGTGCTGCTTTGATTTTTCCCTTGTGGATGATTACTGCTCCATCATGCAGCGGGCTATGCTTATTGAAAATCGCAATCAAAAGTCTTTTCGAAAGTTCGGCATCCAAGATATCGCCACTTTCCGCATAAAATTTCAATTCTACTGTACTTGAAATTACGATCAAGGCTCCTGTGTTTGATCCTGCTAGGACTTTGGCAGCATCGATGATGGGGCTGATATTGAATCCAGAATTTTCTTTTTTTCTCCAGAAAAAGAGCATGTCTTTCCATCCATTATCGTTTGAAAAAATGGAAGATCGACCCAGGATGAGTAAGAATTTTCTAAATTCTGGAGCAAAAATAATGATAGCGGCGATCACTCCCACTCCCATAAATTGCCCTAGAATGATGGAAAGTAGCTCCATCCGTATGGCCTGTACCAATAAGTAGATCAAGTACAGAGAAAGGAATCCTAGGAAAATCTTAATTGCAACAGAACCCTTCAAAAGCTTGTAGACCTGATACAATAGGGCTGCCACCAACGCAATATCGATCATATTGACGATGGAGATATCTAAAAAGCCTATTTTGAAAAGTAAGTTCAAGGGTACAATTGTTCGAATAGTTGGATAGTTTCTTTCGCTTC